>JAPPIL010000071.1 GCA_028877195.1 Pseudomonadota bacterium | reverse complement strand
GGGTAAGTGTAACTGTCAGCTATTCGTCTTTGCTCATCATCATACATATACATCATCCCCCCCAACATATGCATCATCCCCCCCACCCCCAATAGTGCCAGGGTGTACCTAGGCGAACCAACGGCAAACATCCAGCCATGCCCGCGGTTGGAGATAGCCTCTAGCACTTGCTGCTCACTAAGGCCGCCTTTAACAGTTAGTAGTTTAGAATCCTCTAAACGAGAATCAGATTCAGGCTTGCTGCGAGACGTAAGTAAGCAAAGACCCCCATTGCTACTGCCTGGCAACATCCACAGCAGCGTGCCATCCTTTGATCTCGCAGCGCTCACTTCACTTCCTCCCTGCCTCTGGATCGGTTTACAGCTGCTCGTTAGCAAAACAATCACGCCTATCAAGGCAAAATTTCCTAAAAAAACTTTCATCGTTACCCCTACAATAAAAAATATCTTAAAATATGCCCCCCCCCTAGCGCTTGCTACAACTTCTCGACCTTAAATCCTTCTTTGGTCAACAACGTGATCAAGTTATCTCCCTCCCCAACCAAATGCGATAAGCCAACAGCAACCATGCATTGGTTGCCTTGCCGACAATTCTTTTGAATCTTGCCACTCTTAATCCAGTTATGATTGCGATCATCGAGCAACTTTTTGATCATCCCAGCACTGTTAGAGCCATTTAACGTTACTAATTTATGAGCCGTATCAACATCACCACGGACATAGGCCGCACGAGCTTCCTCATATTCTGTGATACGGTTCATTACGCCGCCGTCGTCGATGAACCTTTTAAATTTTGCAATTGCAGCAGAGTCATCACTTCCTTCAGTTACATGTTTTAAAGCTGAAGCCACCTCTTTCGTGCTTTCCAAGCCAAACACTTTCTTGCCTGCTTGACGTGCTTCCATTAATAGTTCCATGTCTATCGCACTACCAGGCATCCCTAGTGCAGTAGACCCCGAAAAGCCCTCAAGCATCATGTGCGCATTACCAGGTGTCATTTGGTCAATAGTGGCGAGAGCATCCAATGTCGCCTGTACTTCCTTGGTCATAATGCCTTGATGAGCATCCTTAATCTGAGCAATGACTGGCGCTACATCTTCGTGCAGTTTAGCCATGTATTCATCGCCTAGCGCTTGACGCAAATCAAACTTTGTATTAGTTACGCTCTTCTGCATGCGAGCTTGTGATACCGCTTGTCTTACAATTCCCATATACGAATCTAGATCTGTTTCGGGAAGGAAGGCTGTTGATTTTTCAAATGCAGCGCGAAGTCGTGATTGTTCAGGAAGATCATGCAAGCTCACCGCAGGTGTATGCATTGTTCCCACTAACCAATGCTCGCTACTATCAGGAGCAGTAAGTTTATACAAGGGTAGCTTGTCCTCACTTATAGCGAAGTTTTTAGGGGGGCGGCTAAAAAATGATATTCTCCCCATATCCTCAATCATCTTTATGCCCACTACTTGATCTAAATACTTGGCCAGCCTATACCCTCCAAACACAGCCAACCCAGCACCTGCGATAATCAATGCCTTCTTCTTCCAACTCATCCTCTCTTGTCGTTCTTGCTGGGCATAAGACTCATGGTTTCTGACCAGAGGCTTACACGCCGAACTCACCAACATTACAACCACCACAAGATAAACCAGCGCTCGCATAACAATCACCTCACGAATATATGACGAAAATGAACCTTTGCTGTGCAAGATGACCATCGTCGTTTTTTTTTTTGAGTTTAGTTTTAGTTATAATTTCACTAAAAACAGTGGTTACAGCTAGGGGCAATGACAGCTGTAAGTTATAGATAAATTAATTGCTGGTATAGCTACTAGGCAATAGCGGTGGTATCTGAAGGTTATGGGTTTTCATGAGTTTGCGCAATGCCTTTTGAGGGTCGGTGCAGACCTCTGTGTTGACGACAAACTCTTTGATTTCCGTCGATGGCAACTCAAACTTAAATTCACGCAGGATGCGTTCACAAACACTCATGATGCCACGTGCACCTGTGTGTTCCAGATTTGCTTGTTTGGCAATCTTGCGTAGCGCAGCATCGGTAAACCGCACGTCTATACCGTAGGCTTTGAAGTTGCGCTTATATTGCTTGATTATTGAACCTTCAGAGTATTTAAGAATTTCATAAAGGTCATCCTGCGTCAATTTATTACAGCTGACACGGATGGGGATACGACCGATAAACTCTGGCTCAAACCCATAGTCAATGAAGTCCTGCGTGCTGGCAAGAGCAAGGATGGCATCATCGTCATCATCGCGTTCATGTTCGGTCTTGAAGCCGATACTGCCCTTATCAAGTCGCCTGCGAATTGGGTCAACCAGTTCGTTGAACGCACCACTAACGATAAACAGGATATTCTTGGTATTGACGATTTGTTTTTCAACCTTGCCTTTGCGTTGAAACTCCATCATCGCCTGCATTTGCGATGATATATCGTTGCTAGAGCGGAGGTCGATCTCCGTTTCTTCCATAAGTTTTAAAAGACCAATTTGCACACCGCGACCACTGATATCGCGACCATAGTGGTTCGTGCCAGCCAGTTTATCCACTTCATCCAAGTAAATAATGCCATACTGCGCAAGTTTAATATCGTTGTTTGCTTGGGATACGAGGTCGCGCACCAGGTCTTCGACGTTTGCACCAACATAACCAGCTTCGGTGAACTTCGTTGCATCCGCTTTAACAAAGGGAATACCGATAAGTTTAGCGATATGTTTAGCAAGGTAGGTCTTACCAACACCAGTCTGACCGAGCACCATGATGTTCTGCTTATAGTACTCATCACTGCTGTTTGCTAAATCCGCATGCACTTGATTATAGTGGTCGCACACCGCTATTGCTAAAGCTTTCTTGGCATTGTTCTGTTTGACCACATAACGGTCAAGATAAGCTTTTATCTCACGGGGTGTAAGATTGAATGAGAAACGCTTGCGCCGATTAACTTCCTTGCCATCTTGTTGCTCATCGCTACGCTCGTCTGACGAGCCACGACTAGGGCTACGCTCAATACTCTGTGCGAATACCTGCACCCGTCCACCGAACTTTTCCCTGACAAATTTCTCAAAATCACGATGCACCTGTTCAGGGGTGGGTAACTCATCCTCCTCCTCATCATCGTCGGAATCATCAGCATGGTTATTGCTGTCATCTTGGATTTCGTCTTGAATTTCGTCTTTAGTCTCGTCGCTACTGGATGTATCTGAATGACTATCTGGCAAATTTCACCTCCATTGGGTGTTAGGAATCGTAATACGACCTTCATGTATAAACATTTTTTGTCCGATGGGTCTAGTAGGCTTTGTTGATTTGTATGTAGCGGGCGGCAAGGAACATCTTCATCCTACAACTCGATCTGATGAAGAGACAGCAGGTTCTCGGTTACCAGCAGTTTCTCCTTCTCGGTGTTGCTGATCGCTTCATCCACCTCAATCGCAGCCATCGCAATCCCCCCAATCCGAGACATGTAAACCGAGCCGATATTGATGTTTGCCTGCGCTAGCGATGTGCCAAGCTTACCTAATACCCCAGGAACGTCTTTGTTCTTGATAATCAAGTAGCACCCATGTGGTTTGATTTCAAAATCAAACTCATCTATACGCACAATGCGCGTCGTTTTGGCATCAAACGCCACACCTCCAACACAGAGCTGATTGTTGCTATGGTCAGCCAACACAACCTCAAAGGTGCTTTTATCCATCAATGCCTGTTCATCACTGATGTTGATGCCGAGTTTCTCCAGCTGCTGCTGACAGTTGACGATTGACACATAGGCATCAACAATATGCTGGAGAAAACCCTTAAGCCACGAGACTTTCAAAAGGTTAAGCTCCTCCTCAACCCTACTGTTGTGGCGAAATTTTATATGATTAGGGTGAAACGATACCAGTTGGCCAGCAAGACTACCGAGTTTCTCGGCTAACACCACCTGCGCACGATGCCGCTCGGAAGTAATGACGATGCGATGCGGAACATTGACAGGGTAATCCACTATATCACCTGCTAGCGCCTTTTCAACTTGTTCAGCGATGGTGATGCCGATCGCCACCTGCGCTTCTTCCGTTGATGCCCCAATATGCGGCGTGCCAAACACCAGCCGATGTTGGTAAATAACAGGGTCAGGTTGCGGCTCATTATGCCACGTATCAAGCACTACACCAGCAAGCATCCCACCCTCTAATACCTGCAACAAATCAGCATAGTTGACCACATCACCACGTGCAGTGTTGAGCAGGATACCGCTATTTCCAAGCGCCTTTAATACAGGCAAATTAATCATGCCTGTAGTCTCCTTGTTCAAGGGCACATGCAGCGACATGATGTCCGAATCAGCTGCCAGTGCGAGCAAATCATCATACTTGTTGATTTCGTATTTAGTGAAACTGTCTTCCGATAAATACGGGTCATAGCCAAGCACCTTCATGTCAAAGCCATGCGCAAACTTACATACCCGTGAACCAACATTGCCGATACCGACGAGACCGATACTCTTGCCACGCAGTTCCCAACCTTTAAACTTATGCCGTTCCCACTTCCCAGCCTGCACATTCAAAGCCGCGGCAGTAACATTGCGAGCAACACCAAGCAGTAAGGCAAAGGCAAGCTCTGCTGCCGAGTTAGTGTTTTTGGCTGGGCAGTTGATGACCAGAATGCCACGCTCGGTCGCATAATCCAAATCTATATTGGCAACCCCCACCGCCGCCCGCCCGATAATCTTTAACTTTGCCGCTCTGTCAATCAACTCACGGTCAATCCGAGTTTCGCTGCGAGTTACGAGCACCCGATAGTCATGCACTATTGTTAGTAATTCATCATACTTACAATCAGGGCGATAAGTCAGAGTGCAGTTTGGCAGCGCTTGCAGAGCCTTGATTGCGACTTCATGCAGCTTACCTGTAACAAGAATTTTGTGTGATTTGGGTGGGAGCATAATTATCCTCTAGTGGCAGCGAAAGTGCGCGTCTCAATAGTATGCTTGGCGTTGATGGTTGGCATAAAGCTGACACTCATAGCCACGACATATATCGGCATCAGCCAGCACCTCAAGCACCATGCTACCAGTCGTAGCGACAACTGTATAGTTGCCACCCTGCGCATTGGTCAGTCGCATTCCCGCCTGCAAACGCCAAAAGCCTGCGGGATTATACAGCAGCCAAGCAGCACGGCGTTCATCATAGAAGCTACGATACAGCTGGGCAGTATGCTGAAAGATGCCGAGCAAAATTTTTTCCGCCAACACCGATAAAGGGTAGCCAGTTTGCACCTTAAACCGATACAGTTCTTGCCCATCAGGAACACTCGTCGCCATCACCGACCAGTCTTTGCCTATTTTCACAACCTCTATCTTACGCAAACTCAAGGCACTTATAACCAGCCCCGCCTTGCGACTCAATTCGGTCAGAATCGGACGCAAGCGTGCTGAAGCGATTTCATAAGCAAAATCTGTCCGATACGGGTAAAAGCTGCGTAACCCTTTGCTTAACTTCAAACTAACCAACGCTCGCTCATTCTGCATCGCATGCACATGCACGGCACGATATTCCCCTTGCGCCGTTGATTTGCTAATCGTTAGCAGTGTCCCAAGCTTGACCTGCCCATACCAATGCCCATAGGTATCGCTTACCCCTAGTTCTTGCCACTCACCATCTGCATGCCAATGCCCAATTGCTGCACCAGCAACGCCGCCGCCTGCACCGTCAATAATTTGTAAAGCGACGGGCACTGCCTTACTTGACGGCAAGTTCACCTGTAAACGGTAGTAGATAGAGGTAGCTACCGCAGCACCTAGCAGTCCAAAGATAATTTTTTTCAGCATATTTAAAAATCTGGTTAGTGTGTTTATTTTACTTGTAAATTACTAAAGATATAAATAGGTAAGGATTACCGACAGTTGAGCTAATTGTGTGGGTTTTAGTATTATTGTTTTATATAATGGAAACTATCACTAATTTTAATAAGAGTATAAATATGTTCCGCATACCTTTGTTTTCTTGGATTTTATTTTTAAGTTTAATTACAGGCTTTGGTTTACAAGCTGAGCCAAGCGACGAGCAAGCAAGCGACACTCAAGCGAGTGTTGAGCAGGAACAGCAGATGACTGCCGCACTGTTGCAAATTCAGGTTCATATCCTAGCACTTGCACCGCATGTCAATGCGGAATCGTTTGATTTGTTGGCAGACGTTTCTAGTCCGACGATCATTGATACGATAGTCGGCAAAGCAGTGCGAAGCATTGTCTTGAAGACGATTGCTGGGGCAGGCAAGCAAACTGACAAGGAATTCAAGCAACAACTGGAAGCTTTCGCAGCAGAGGTTGGCATTGAATCTGCAGTATTGCTAAACATCATGGACAAGGGGACAGACAATCAGGAGCTACTGGAAAAAGTTTGGCAGCAAGGACAAATTACTGCGGAAGAATGGGTTGCCATCAACACTAAAGTTCGTGATGAGACAATTTCAGAACAAAGAAGAGAGATTTTGGAAGATTTACCAGTGCAGTTGTATCGGCAGTTTGCGATGCTTACAGTAGTTGGTGGCGGTATCCTAAAAAAACAACAGCAAGACGATGGGCAGGATGGCAAACTGCTTACTACTGACATACTGTTCAAGGCGATTACCGATAATTACGAGGGTTTGGTTGAGCATGGGTTGGCTGAAGGACTCCTCAAGCCTGAAAAATACGCAGCCCCTGAAGCATTGACAGATGAGCTCGCTCAAAAGATTGACCTCTTCGTTGCCAATGTCAACGCTAGCAGCAAACATGCTGGTCGGAAATTCTTTACTGAAAAACTAGCAGCTCAATAAACAAGGCTCATGTTATGAACTTTTGGTAGCGGTTGCCTGGCAGCCGCTAACCCAACTTTGTTGCATATGTAACGCCTCTCGCATCCTACTTGTTCTTGCGGGGACGCAGGGAAAGTTTACGCATTTTATTTTTTTTGATGTCAAAGAGGGCAAGATAAACGTTACGGTAATTGTTTTGACGCACCATGTCGATCGCAATATAACCGCCAGCAGGGTGCACAGCCATGCCGTTAGGTAGCAGACCTTGCTCGTATTCAAAAGTATGGATTAACTTGCCTTGCTTGTAATTGTAGAATAGTGTCTTGCGCCACGTGCGTTTGGTTAGTGTTATTGCTCCTCCGAGAGCGATAATTTTATTCTCAAAATCGATAACCATCTCGGTTTGCGACAGCGGATACGAAGCTGGCACTTGGATAAGGTAGCGTCGTCGCTTGTCGGTAATGCTTGACCATTCTGGATATTCCAATATCTCAAGCCTGTTCAATTGAGCATGAATTACCCCTACCCCAAAGAATCTACCATGCTGTAAAACCCTCTCGCCGACATTGAATGCCAGCGTCGATTCCTGACGATCCAAACGCCGCAAGATGGCCGTATTGTCATTGTTGGTCTTAATCGTGTAGATAATGCCTGTGTTTGGTTCAGCATACAAGGGGGTCTCGCCTTTGGTAAGGTCATTATTGAGGCGGCGAAATTGCGAGCGATAGACATCTACTTCCAGTAGTTTGTGGACATCTAAATCAAACAAACGCACCGACGGCAGCGAATCAACGAGTGCCACCTTGCGTTTGTGGGCGACTATTTTTTGCCGTTTATACTTCTCGGTGTAAGAGAGAAATATATGCGCAAGCCCACGTTGACATTGACGGTTCTGTGGCAAGAACGATACTGCACTGTAGTATTTGGGCGGGTCGCTGTTGGGCAAGAAGAAGGTGTCTACAGGCAAACTTAAGTTCGTGTTGGGCACAACACTTAAATTGTTTTTTTTATAGTCGAGCTTAAGCACACGGTGCTTATACAGGGTTTCCGCACTCCTACGTTCACTACGTTGGCCGCTGTTAGTGAGAATGTAGATGGTATCATCTTTGCCAAAGAAGAACGACCTTCCCGCAAGCTTGGTGAGAGATGGAATGCAGCCAGGGGCTGATGTTGGTGCGGGGTTGGTTATAGGGGTGGCAGTGGCTGAAGTTTGCCATATTAATAATACCAGTAGGGTCGCACGCATACAGTTCTCCGCAAAAAATCTATGCCAACATTATAGCAGTGCTGTATATTGAAAACACGGTTGAATTGTGAGTTGCGATGCGTGCAGTGATAGAACTTCATAACGTCGGCAAAAGATACACCAGCAACAACGCGGTGCATGACCTGTCATTTACTTTTGATGCGGGCATGCGAGTGGGAATATTTGGTCTCAACGGTGCAGGCAAGACCACGATTCTTAAGCTTATCGCAGGTTTATTACAACCAACACAGGGCTATATCAAAACTCACATGCCTGCTACAGATGACTGCTGTCCGTTGGCAATGTTGAGCGACAAGAGCACTTTCTTTTCTTGGATGACGGCAAAAGATATTGTGAACTTCATGGAGTCTCTCTACGCTTGTTTTTGTGCCAAACGCTTCTATCAACTTCTCGATGAGTTAGATGTTCCACAGCACCAGCATAAGAGAGTCAGGCAGCTTTCCAAAGGTCAACTCCAGAAGGTAAAAATCAGCTCTGTGTTAGCAACAAAGGCAAAAGTTTATCTGTTTGATGAACCGTTAGCGGGCATTGATTTGATCGCAAGAGACAAGATAATTAGTGCCATTGACGCATGTTTGGCAACGGATTCTGACAGTGTCGGTATTATCTCTACGCATGAAATACGAGACGTGGCACGACTGGTCAACAAAGCACTGATCTTATCTACAGGGCAGGTGTTGCGTTGTTTGGACTATGACCATCGGCATAGCGATAAGGATTACCTGTATAATGAGTTTCGCACCGCCGTGAAGGGCGCAAATGATAATACTTGATTGTTTGTTAATTATGCTCTGCGCTTGGGGTGGTTATTTTGCTTGGGTTGGGACGCACAGCAAAACCAGCAAGGCTTGTATGCTGTTCACCATATCGGTTTTACTTGGTTCTTATCTGTTGATGCGGTTGTAGGATGGTTTTGCATGCAACAAAGACGGGAACGCCCTCCACATACAAAAACATCTAGACATTATCATCAATATAGAGGATTAAGCACGCTGTTAACCACACACTACCAGCGAGAGCATGTTGGTATACATAGTTAGGCGGTTGTCGCTTTTTACCATGTTAGTGCTGCAGACTAGTTTCGCAAGTTCTGCGCCTCGCCATCAACATCAACATCAACAAATAGAGCTGCTATACCTACATGAGCTTGGTACGCGGATAATCACCGCGGCGACAAAACTGGCATCGTTGTCCCCGCAAAGCACGCCCGACCTACAGATCAACTCTCTACCGCCAGCAACTATGTCGCCAGGCTGTGCTGCCGTGCGTGATAAATGGCAACAATTGACCCAAGCCACACAACCGCCCCCGATTGCAAGTGAACATTTGTTTCAACACTTTTCTATGACCGCATTGCTACTTTGGCATATCAATCGCAACCTCTACCAGTTGAGCAAACAAATCTATGCCCACAACACCCAAGCAACAACCTCGCCCGACAAGTCCACCCAACAACTACTAAAAGAAAAAATCAAACTCCTAAACGACCAAATGCAGACACTCCTCACCACCGACAGCATGGCTTTACTCGCCAAGCATGGCAAATACCGCTTCTTCCAAAAAATCGCACAGGACTACTACGAGCTGACGATGAACCAACAGTTGACAGGCATCGAACTGCTTAAACAACTCGAAGCCCGCAACCGCACTATTCTTGATGACATAATTAAACAATTGCTAACTCGCATGCGCCACTACTTGCATCACGCTTGGCAACATAGTTGCGTGCAAAAGAAGCGGTTAACCTCTCACAACAGACTAGTCTTCTATCTTAAGCATCCACAGCTTGTGGAGAGTGTTGAAGAACGTCTATCGGCACGCCAACAGGCAGCACATACCGAACTCAAACAGTCGCTTGCTGATCGTGTCAGCACTAAACATTTCAAAAATTCAGCAGTGTCGTTTTTTGGACTAGTCGGTGGCTTGACTATCCCCGCCTACCTCGTGCCACGCCGCCTCAACAAATACACCCTGCCCACAATGGCTTTGACAGGCGCGGCATTGACCTATCTGAAAACTAAAATACTCGTTGATACCCGCAAGCAACTTGAAATCGGCGCATTTGTCGGGCTGAATGATTTCGCACATTACCATGACTTTCGTATCAATACATCGGTTAGCAAGTATGTGTTCGCACATTTAGCTGCGACCAGTTTAGCGATAGTTTTGCGCAGTATGCCCCGCCCAAAGGGTGATTTGTTTTATGCTGACACTGCGTTTCTGGCACGGATGAATTTTTTTGGGTCGGTGATGACCATGTATAGCGCCGAAGCTATCCAGCAGCGCAAATTTGACCTGTGGCGGGACAAGAACTTTCGCCACAATATGTTTATCGTGCTCGTGATTGACACAACGCTTGGTCTTATCTCATCTATGGGCTTACCCAATGAAGTGCGGATAAGTGTCGCCGCAGCCGTAACGATACTTGCTTCTATATCAGCACATGTATTCGCAGGCAAAGAAATCAACTGGGATCGCATCGTTTACGACACAACCTATGTCAGCACCTACTCACTCTACAAGTCAATCTTTCTCTATACGGGTGGTTCACGCTTTTTGATCAAACGCTTGGGATTAGACAGCAAAGCATCGCACACGGCCTTGATGGTCGGTATGTCAGCGCTTTCTAACGTTGTTGGTAACTTCCCCTACTCGTTCTTGGCACGGCAATGGATAGAGAAAATGGATGCCTATAATTTCTCACCGCTACACCCAAGCCTCGATAACCCGACAACAAACGACGACTTGCAGCAAGCAATAAAGAAGATTATCACCAAGCATGGCTTTGATGAGGACATCCTCCAATGAACTTACCTAACAACCAAGCACCACACCTATGCATGCTCTACTGCACCTGCCGCGACCAGAAGGAAGCCGAGCATATCGCCGCCACCCTTATTGAGGAAAAACTTATCGCTTGTGCGAATATCTTGCCCACCCACACTTCCATCTATCATTGGCAAGGCGAGCTACAGCAAGAATCCGAAGTCGCCATGTTTTTGAAGACCCGTGCTTCGCTGTTTGCACGAGTATCCGAGCGTATCACCGCCCTACACAGCTACGACACCTGCTGTATACTCAAGCTCAACATCGACGACTGCAACCAAGCATACGGACGCTGGCTAACACTCAACACTATAAATTAATAAAATAAATATCGGTAGTTCTCGCACGGGTAAACAGCAGTTGTTTGCCCTTATTGCGCCATAGAGGGAAGCGTTCTTGGGTGTGCGGAGTGTAGGTCAAATCTCGCCCCGCACCGTCAACATCAGCAACATGTAAATCATAGTCAACCAGCTGATGCCCAACGAAACGAGCCTTACTATACACATAGAGATTGCCGTTCTTTGGATGCCAACGTGGGTCGCGCCCCCGCCCAATATGCTGAACCTCGCCTTCGGCTTGATGAAGATAGACATTACCAGCCCTCGTCGCCCACAGCACCGCTTGACCTTTATTAGCGATGGCATAAGACTCAATGCCTGAACCATCATCTGCTAGCGAAGTGTAAGACATGCCACCGTTTTTCAAGACCAGCATGCTCTTCGGGGTAGCAAGCCACTTTCTACCTCTTGTCCTACGTCCCACCTGCCATTTGGCAAGACGGTTGCCAGGGTAGTAGATTTTTTTCACCTTGATGCCTTTGGCATGCATGATTTGCAGCGTTAAATCACGCGGGTCAAAGGTTGGGAAACCACTGCTCGATGGAAACTTATCCAACAAGTGTGAACGCCAATTCCCGACATCGTAAACACGCAACTCACTGCGCACATCTTGCGGGTCTTTGCCGAAATGAAGCTCACGATAGAACAGCCTAAACCCACCCGAAGCCCAGAAGAATCCCGCCCCCACCTGTGCTGTAGAGATAGGCAAATTTTTTTTTTTGTTTTTGTTTGTTTTATTTAAAACAAAACACAACATTTGGGAAAATGGAAAAAAAATTAACATATCATTTTTCGCCCA
>JAPPIL010000157.1 GCA_028877195.1 Pseudomonadota bacterium | reverse complement strand
TGCGAAGCTCACGCTCCTCGCATAAAAAAATAGGCATTACTTATGCAACAAAGCCTGTTTAAGAGACATATATGCTCTTGATGATTTCATTCCGAGAGCTTTATGAGGATCAAAATTATACAAGTCTTTAATTTCATTTAATTTTTTAAGCATCGTTCCACTTATGCACAACTTTGTCTTACAATACTGCTATACGCATTATTGACTAGGGAGAGGGTTGTCGTGTGTAAAAATTTGTCCATGTTAGGGAGCTTTGCCACTAAAGCGGTTGCCGTATTTTTGGTATTGTCTATCAGTGGCTTGGCGTTGGCACAAGATCCAGTACCACAATCAAACAACAAGGTCTATAAGACTGCTGCGGTAGTTGCGGGTGTCGCGTTAATCGCTATTGGCGGCGGAACACTTGTCAAACACATCAACACTAAAGCAGCAGAGGCTAAAGCAGTTGCCGCTGCCACTGAAGCAATACGCCTCAAGGATGCACGCAAAAGCCGCAGGAGAGAAGCGAGGCAACTTGAACGTCAAGCACAACGACAGCAATCAAGACAACTTGAACGCCAAACACAGAGACAACAGGAACGCAAAGAAGTACGACGACTTGAACGTCAAACACAACGACGGCAAGAACGCAAAGAACGTATCGCAGCAGAGATACGTGAGGTCGAAGCAAACACTGCTAATCTCATTAAACAGCATCGTGCGACTATTGAGCGCAGTGAGATGCTGGCACAACGTGCGAGAGATGGCGATACGCTGACAGTTGACGAGTTGCGCACGATACATGAAGGCAGGATGGCGACATTGGAAATTGAGCAGGCAAAAGAGATAGCTGCCATCTATAAAAAACATCCTGAATACCACCCACCTGCAGAGGTCGCAGCTGCGAAAGAGCGACGCGATGAGCAACTTGCCAATACAAGCATGTTTGACAACGGTATTAGAAGGAGGATTCAAGAAGAGTTTGCAAACAAGTATCCAAAGCATTTAGCCATTGAGAACGTTGAGAAGGAGTATCAACCCAAAATTGAATACCAGCAAAAGGTATACAAACTCGCTAAAGATTTAACCGATGGTGCTCCTAAAATAACATACGAATCTGAATTTAGCCGCGAGTTGGCAGCAATCATTAGTGAGACATCAATTGCTGATGAATTGGATGGTTTAGTGGCTCATGGTAATTTGCAGGAAGTTGTCTGGAGGCTTGAAGAGAGTGGCTTTAGCTCTGAAGCTGACAGAATTACCGCAATTATAGAAGATACCCTGATGAATGGCGAGATAGTCAACAGAGACGAGCTTGCCTTGAAGCAAGGGGCTACCAAGCCATTGTTAGTTGAATTCAAAAATGGCTTGAAGGGTGTTTTCAAAGGTGATTATGGGCAGTACCAGCAATGGCCATCATATGCTGACTGGCCCCAACGTGAAATAGCTGCGCACAGGCTTGATAAATTGTTTGGTTTGAACGTCTTTCCAATCACCGTGCCCCGTAAATTAACTGCTAACGAGGGGGCAATCCAACTGTTTATTGACGGTGCTGGCAAGGACTACCGTAATCAATACATTGCCTATCATGAACTAATCGGCAAAGAGTTATACCATAACAAAGCAACAGACCGCACCAAGAACTTTACTTTCTTCAAGCTAACTGCAGATAGAGATGGTGATGCTTACTTCTTCAATAATATACACCCAGTAGTAGGCAGGACGGTAAAGATAGACGCAGAGCAGGCATTCTATCAGACATATGAAAGTGCAGGGGAAAGCTTACTTAAACGTCCTGAAGAGTTTTACACCGACCCTGATTTTATCGCACACTTGGATAGCATCACTGTCGCTGAACTAGAAGAAGTTTTTCAACCACTCTTCTCTTCAGAGCATGCCAGTGCTATCGCTGCAGGAACACATGAAGATATCCGTAGCTATGTTGATGCTGTCCGTGAGCTTAATCTCAATGCGCAGTAGATATAGGATGTGTGTAGTTGCAGCCTGCACACCCTCCCAGACAGCCACGTGCTGAACACATGCGAGCCTGTTTTAGATAATTATTCGACAAAACCGGTAAAGCTAGCTATGTGTGTGCGGCTAAGATCAAAAGATAAGCTGGCAGTTTGGCTTCGGGCGCAGCATATCGCACCTGCGTCGAGCTTCGGATATTTCCATGTTGGACAGGTGTCTGACTGCCAACACTTCTAATCGGAAACGGTAGTCGGTCGTGCCGATGATGTTAGCGTTGATAAAGTATATGTTGTTGCCTTTACTCCACGAGTTTTCACGTCCATAGAGATGAATGTTGATCGGTGTTTTTTTCTTAAGCCGATACCATACCATGTCTACTGCTTTGCGGGAGCGCACCATTACTCCATAGCCAGTCCCTGCGTCTGGGTAGGCTGGCAATGACCAGAACTGTAGGATAAGGGGGTTGTAGGCAATCAATTTGTCGGTGCTATCAAATCCCAAATGCGACACTCCAAACCCTGCCACTTGTTTGGCGGTTGGTTGCATTGGGCAGTCGGTTGTGAGTGCGAGAGTAACGGTCTTTGGTCGTTCTTCCTTGCCTTCCCATTCAACAGTGCCACCGCCACCGCTGCATGGCATTCCCATAGCAACCCAACTGCTATCGCTATAGAAGCCTGATTCACCAGCAAAGGTGATGCATGGTCGTTGCACCGCGGTTAGCACAAAGCCATGCTCGCCGATGAAGGCTGGTAGTTTGCTGCCTATGCTTGTGTATGACTTGCAGGTGTCCACTGGTGTCGGGATAGCTGTTGCTAACTGCACAGGTGGTTGCTCTTCTGCTGTGTTTGCTGGGTTGGTGGCAAGATCAGGTATTGGGAGGGTGGGGGTAGGGTTTGTTTGTGTGGTCATGCCTTGTGGTGTGTTGTTATTAAACACGTAGCTAGGTAGCTTGTGTGTGGTAAAGCATGCCGAGGCACATATCAGCAACCAGAACAGTAACACTACTTGCATGCGACTCCCTCAACGTTAAGCACACCCTAGTATATTATATATCGCATGCATGAGAAGGAAAACCGAGTAGATTGGTGCTACGTTCCTTGCGTAATAATAAAAACTCCCCCCACCCTTGTGGGGTGGAGGGAGTACCTCAAACTCAAACCGCCTAACGTGAAAATTATTTAAGAGATGATAACATCAATTGTGGATAAGACTGTGCATGTAGAAGAAAGTAAAAAACGGGAGAGAGAGATTATCTTGCAACGGCAGAGGTTGAGAGTTCCTATATTGTTTAAAAAATTCATCTTAAAAATTCAATCCAGTTCAATTCAAGTTACCGTCTGTGTCTAGCAATCTAGCCACAAAACAGCCGCAGCAAACAACGAGAATCAAGCAATCTCAAAATTCCGCTAAAGTTTGTGGCGGCGAAACAATGGTGTAGTATTCTTTAAAAATTTTGTTGTCAACATGTAAAGATTATTTGACTGGCTGGTCAATTCATAAAGCTTTTATAGTGTATTAGTCTTGCGACTTTAGCAAGGCATGAAGATCGTCGTAGCCACCAATAAATTTTTTATCAGCAAAGATCATCGGCACAGTGCGCCAACCGTTGTTTTCTTGTGATAGTTGCGTGCGCAGTTCGTTGTTGCCTTCAAGAGAGATTTCCTCAAAAGGTATTTCACGTTCCGTCAGTAAACGTTTCGCTTGCTGACAATAGGGGCATACATTTGTTGTGTAGATAATTACGTTTTTGAATGTGGTTGTCATGCTTATCCTTATACTTGTTTAAGCGAGGCGTAGCATGCTTAATACTTCTCGTAAACAAAAACTAATTCACCTTGATGATTAAAGGCTCGCCTTGGGTGTTTTTCGCATTGCCGATAGCAAATTCTTCAGATGCCGCGACCATGACATAGACTTCAAAGCTATCATCTTTCTGCATCGCTTTGATCTTTAATGTGCATTGGGTGAAAGCCGCATTATTGCCATTGATATTGCATCTCGGATTCTTTGCATCTACGAAAGGTGTCAGGTCAGAAACGGTTGGGCTGCTTGCCAAGTAGTATTTATCAGGACGTTTGCTGTCGCTGGTGGCTTTGCCAGCAATCCAGAGGTCATACGTTCTCTGCACGCCGCTTCTACCGCTCTTGCCGCGGTTTTCCAGTTCCATGACAGCCTTGATGGTGATGGTTAGCTTGGTCAACTTATCCTTTGCGATGGTCGCAGGGCTGACCATCAATCTGAATTGATTGCTACTACCACCGTAGTAAAAGCTAGCCATATTTGGTTCATCGGTTGGTTCTGGCGCTGGCTGCGATGTGCCAGATTCTGTGCCAGCATCTCCTTCTCCTTCGTCAGTTTCCTCATCTGGGTCTTCCCCCTCTGGATCTTCTCCCTCTGGGTCTTCCCCCTCTGGGCATAGAGGCGATGGCGATATGCATTCAGGATTAACCCTTCCCTCTGCGGTTTTGGTAGGAACAGGCAAAACGCTGCGTTGATTACAGCTGACTAAAACCAAAAATAAAATTAAACGCAAAACTAACCACACAAGTCCTGTTACCCTGCCAGTGCATAGTTGCTAAGGCACTATCGTCTGTTTGTCGGAATTTTAATGAATTAATTTAAAAATTTTTAAGTATTTTGAATTTCAAATTAACTATTTATTAAATTAAACAAAAACTATACTAGTTCATGTTCATCAAAATGATGATGCTTATCATTGGATAACCAAAAGCTATCAAAATTATATTGTAAGGAGATAAGTAATGATTACGAGGTCGTTGTTCTGTGTGTTGCTCGTCAGTTTGTTAGCGACTAACACTGCTGTCGGGATAACTGTCAAGCCAGCCACTAAGCAACCAACTAAGAGTGTCGGTAGTCGTGTCGTCAGCAAGGTTGGACAAGGGTTAGTAGTCGGTGCGACTGCATTGGTAATGTTGTGCAGTCAAGTTGGTTGTGGCAGCGATAACCCTGAAGCTACAGCACTAGTGGAAGATACGGTTGCTGATACTCCTGATGTTGAAGTGGAGATAGAGCAAGATTTCCATCTTCATGACTATATCGGGCACTATGCCGCGTTTATCCAAAGGGGCAATGGAGAGATTGCGAGCGGTCTGGTCATCAACACAGGGCGGCACAGCAATGAGCTAATCGTTGTCTACGAACCACAAAAACAAGTGTGGGCAAAGAATAACGCTTTTGATGACGACGATGTCGTCCTATTGCCTATTGGTGGGCAGGTGAGAGTTCCAATGCAGGTCATCGTCGGAGTCATGGATAACAATCATGAACAAGTTGGGGCACTAGTTGAGTTTGATCCCGCCGACGCTCGTTCACCGTTACACTTGGCGTTTGATGAGCCGCGGCATGGCAACGATGATTGGGGGGACGATGTGTTTATTTTGGCTGACCTTGCTAAACCAACACGAGTGCTAGGCAAGATACGCACCGTATATGTTGAACCCACGCATAGTCAAGATGCGCGCCCTACTGTCGTCAGTGTTATCGTGCAGTTTGGCTTTAGCGCTAAAAAATGGCGGCAGCTACATCAAGATGATGCTTATGTGCTTTACGATGCGTTGAAGTTTGTTGACCAAGAGTAGACAACTACTGAAAAACTTGTTTGTTTGCCAAAAGTCTGGCATTAGACGAATGTCAGATTCATCGACCGCAGCGAGGTGTTCGTGCAAGCAAACCAAGAATTGGTTGACCTTGAGCATTTACGCAAAATATTTTCCTGTGCTGTTGATACAAAACTGCAACGCATCGAGGCTGATGTCGTTGCCAATCTGCATGAATTCTTAAGCAAAATAAGCGTTGCCGCCGACTCAAGACCGCAGGAATTAGAGCAGTATTTCCAGTCTTATCGCATCCCTGATGCTCCGACACAGGTATCAGAGCAGGCTGATTTTCTGCAGCAGCAAGTGGTTGCTCATGCGGTAAATATCTCGTCGCCAAAGTTTATCGGGCACATGGTGTCAGTCTTGCCGTCCTTCGTGTTGCCGTTGGCAAAGATTATGACCGCACTCAATCAAAATCTCGTTAAGACGGAAACTTCCAAATCATTTACACCACTTGAGCGCCAAGTAGTTGGTATGTTGCACCATCTTGTTTACCAACGTGATGAAAGTTTTTATCGCCAGTATTTGCATAGTCGCCAGCAAGCTATTGGCGTTTTTTGTTCGGGCGGCACGATTGCCAACATCACCGCACTTTGGGTCGCAAGAAACAAGCTGCTCGCTAGTCGCGATGGTTTTGCGGGCGTGCATGTGGACGGAGTAACGGCTGCATTGCGGCATTACGGCTATCGTGATTTAGCGATGCTGGTGTCGCAGCGCGGCCACTACTCACTCGCTAAAGCCGCTGATATACTGGGCATCGGTCGTAAAATGCTAATCAGCGTGGCAACAGATCGGCATGATAGCATCTGTAGCAAGGATTTGCGGGCAAAGATCAAGGCTTTGCGGGCACAGAGGGTGGCGATTGTTGCTTTGATTGGCATTGCGGGAACAACCGAAACTGGTGGTGTTGACGACCTCAATGCGATGGCTGCGATCGCAAACGACAATGGCTGTCATTTCCATGTTGACGCGGCATGGGGAGGTGCAGCGCTGTTTTCAGTCCGTCATCGCCAATTGTTAGCTGGTATCGCCGCTGCCGACTCGGTGGTCATCGATGCTCACAAACAACTTTACACGCCGATTGGGGCGGGAGTGCTGCTGTGTAAAAATCCGACTTCCCTTGACTATATCTGTCAGCAAGCAAATTACATCATTCGCACAGGTTCACGCGACCTTGGCCGCCATACGCTTGAAGGTTCACGGGCAGGCATTGCACTGCTTGTCCATTCTACTTTGCATATTCTTGGGCAGCGCAGTTTTGAGTTGTTGATCAACTCCACGATAGCTACGGCTAAACAGTTTGCGGAGTTAATCATTGCGTCGCAACACTTTGAACTTATCACTGCCCCGACCTTGAATATCTTGACTTATCGCTATCATCCGCAACCGCGTTATCCGCTAACACTTGCGGCCCAAAGAGCAATCAATCGTTTGACTACCGACATGCAACGGCGGCAACGCAGTGCTGGTGAATCGTTTGTCTCACGCACGACACTTGCACTACAGGGACATCAAGAGCCTGTTGTAGTTTTTAGGGTGGTTATCGCTAATCCGTTGACGACACTTTCGCATCTCCGAGAGGTGCTTGATGAGCAGGTTGAAATTGCTGCGTCATTGCTTGCAGATAGTGGTTGTGATCTTTACGACTATCGCTGATAATTGTTTTAGATGATGGTGTGAGGGAAGGTTATGACTGTTCGCATTATGAGCAAAGCGACCATCGGTGTGGTTGTTACTTTTGTGTTGGCTACATCAGCACATGCCAATAAGCCCGCCGCAGCAAAGCAAAGCGAAACATCTAAACCTTCTGCTGGTGCCGCGCAGACAAACAAGCCAGCTAAAACGACTAAATCGGCTGGCAAGGTCTGTGAGTTGCGGATCAATAGCAATGATATGATGCAGTTTGACAAGAAGAAACTCACTGTTGCCGCTACTTGTCAGAGGGTGCGATTGGTCTTGCATCATACGGGCAAGTTGCCGAAAGCAGCGATGGGGCATAACTGGGTGCTTACCAAAGCTGCGGATAAGACGGCTGTGGTTGCCGCGGGTGTTAGCGCGGGATTGAAGAACGGGTATCTGTTGCCTGATGACAAGCGAATCATTGCGAAGACGACGATGATCGGTGGTGGTGAAAAGACGACGGTTGAATTTAGCCTTGCTGGTTTGCAAGCCCAAGAGAGCTACAATTATTTCTGCACTTTTCCGGGGCATGTGGGTTTGATGACAGGCGAATTTATCATCATCAAGTAGAGCATGAAGTTCCGTAACGACATTCCGATCTGTGTTGATCTTGATGGCACTTTGATCCATACCGATACGACTATTACCGCAATGGGTAAATTCGCTCGGCAACGCTACTTCCATGCGTTTTACTTTGTGCCGTGGTTTTTGCGTGGATTAGCGCACTTCAAGCACAAATTATTCTCAAACTATGAGTTACAAGTGTCTAGCTTACCGTTCAATGCGAAGGTGTTGGCCGAGCTACAAAAAATCAAACACAACGGCAACCCAATCTATCTCGTAACTGCTACTGATGCGAAGATGGCGAGGCAAGTTGCAGACCATCTATCAGAGTTATTTGATGAGTGTTATGCTTCGGATGGACGGGTTAACCTGCGCCACAAGGCAAAGGGTGATTTGTTGATCAAGCTATTCGGCAAGCATGGTTATGTGTATTTCGGCAACAGTAGGGACGACCTCTATGTTTGGCGTTATGCCCATACTGCGGTGGTGGTCAACGCCAGCAAGCGCTTGGCTAGGAAAGCACAGAGCATCAGCAAAGAGTCTTATGTGCTTTAACATTTAACAGTGGCTTCTTGCCTGCCATCCAACGGCAAAAAACACCTTAAAGACTAGCGCTTATCTTTAGTTGTAGAGAATTGTATAAAGCAGCGCTTCAATACGGTCGGTTTTATCTTCGTTTAGCTCTTTGAGCGCTTTAAACTCCAAGTTGTTGAGGCGCTTGAGGGTGTCAAACTCCCAAGTTTCCAACGCTGTGAGTGTTTCAAACTGTTCTTTAGTAACAAGATCAACTGCCTCAAGGTGCACGATGTTTATCTTATAGAGGGCGGTAAGTTCCCACGCTGAAAAAAGGTTTGACTTGTTTATTTGTTCGATGCGTTCAAATTCTGATGTCGTTAGCTCTTTAATCGCTGCAAACTCCCTGCCTGTTAGCTTTTTGATGGCGGCGAAATCTGAAGCGCTTAAGCTTTTGATGCTGCTGGCAAGGTGCTTGAACCTCGTGGGAGAGAGTGCCGCTGGGAGTGATAGGGACACGCACATGGTGAGTAGAACAGCTATCTTAATTATCTTCATTATCCCTCTCTCTGCTTATTTTAGAAACTGGAATGCTACTTATATCCCTTGCTCGAATAGCGCAATGCTTTTGTATCTGCTAGGTAGCAAATATATCGATCGGAGTGCATGAAGTCTGGCGCTTGTAGGGCGACTAACGCTCTCTCGTATAAGAAAATAGGCATGACTTATGCAACAAAGCCGGCAACACCAGTTGGGCTGCGCCCACGCTTACGCTGCATTCGTCTTCTTGCGACTGGCTTTTTTGCTGACAGACTTCTTGCGGCTGGCTTTCTTGCGCGTTTGTTTAGGTTTGGCTGTTTCTTGAGCGCTAGCATTACCCACTGAATCAGCCGCAGCAATGTTGGCTGTAGCGGAGCTCTGTTGTGCTTCGTTTGATAGCACCGTCTTTTTGATAAATTCACGCAATGTAGTTTCCGCGCCACTATCTATCTGAACAATTCTAATCGCAATACCAGGACGAGTGTTTGCATCGGGAAACACCACGCGGGTCATCTTGCCGTTGAAAAAGATTTTATTCTCCGCTTCCAACTCTAGCCATATCTCCATGATGCTCATCGGTGTAAAGGGGAAACGACCAGGATGCTCAAAATCCAAAAAGAACCCCGTGTCTGAAATGTCCTTTGTTTCCATCATATACTTGATGTCTGAACCCACCGAGTTCATCTCAACCCGCAGACTATTATCAACCGTAACTCTGCTAAACCTTCTGTTATCACGATTTACATTCACCATTTTCATTACCCGAACAGTTTCGCATAGGGTGTATCGGTTAAGTTTTGTTTTTTTTAATTTAAAGCGCAAGTCTTTACGGGGTAGCACGGCAAATAGCAAGCAATGAAGCCGCTACCAGCGAAGCGCCACCGACAAGAAGCCCGTCTACACCAGCGATGTTTAACAATGAACGGGCATTGTTTGCATTTACACTACCGCCGTAAAGAATGCGGGCAGTTGTTGCCGTGATAGAGCGAAGATACGCATGCACCGCATGGATATGTTCATCGCTGGCGGTGTCGCCTGTGCCTATCGCCCAAACTGGCTCATAGGCAAAAACCACCTTGCTGATGTCCACACCAGACAACGTCGTTTGCTGCCGCAAGACCGCACGGAAATCTGCACGCTGCGCTGCCGTCTCCCCCACACACAATACAGGTGTCAATCCTTGTTGTATGCAGGTTTGCAGCTTGGCATTGATCAACTCGTCATCTTCATGGCAATGAATTCGGCGCTCACTATGTCCGATAATCGCACCTGCGACCCCAAGCTCTCGCAACATAAGACTAGAGACCTCGCCAGTATAAGCACCCTGTAACTGATGATGGACATTTTGTGCTAATACTTTGAATTTGCGCATGTTTGCTGCTGCACACACAGTAGGTAACATGGTGAACGCAGGTGCAAGATACAGATCAACTAACTCGGTTTGCTCTTGGTCAAGAGTTTGGAAAAATTCCTCCAGCGCGCCGTCAGGCTTATTCATCTTCCAATTAGCGATGATAATTTTTTGCTGCCCTGCACCCACAATTAACCCTTTAAAGCTTTAAGCCCAGCCATCGGTTCGCCAGCCAAATACTGCAGTGCTGCACCACCACCTGTTGAAATATGGTCAAAACCGTCTATATTGAACTTTTTGAGTGCTGCTAACGAATCGCCGCCGCCGACGACTCGGTAAGCGTCTCTGTTGGCAGCGATAGCAGTTGCCACGACCCGTGTGCCTTGCGCATAGCTGTCCCACTCAAACTTGCCGAGTGGTGCGTTCCAAAAAATAGTGCGAGCCTTCGCAATTATGCGGCTGTATTGAGCGCTAGTCTTGCTACCGATGTCCAGCCCGATGCTGTCAACGGGCAAGGACGGGCTATCTACATGTATTGGGGTGGCATCCGCCGCTAGTTGCTGGGCCGCAACATGGTCGCTTGGCAATATTATCTCTACCTTGCGTTCGGCTGCGGTTCTGATAATCGCTTCAACATGTTCAGACTGCACATCAACACGCGACTTGCTGACTTCGTAGCCTGCATGTTGAAGAAAGGCGTAGGCCATGCTGCCACCGACAAGCACTTGGTGGCAATGCTTGAGGAGGTTAAGGATAACGGTAATTTTGTCCCGCACTTTAGCGCCACCAATAATAAGCAGAAAAGGCGGTTTGGCAGCAGCAGTTATTTTTTCTAGGGCGAGCAACTCACCTGCGACAAGGAAACCGACCCCACGCTGTGATGGTGAGAAAAACTGTGGCGCACCGACAACCGAAGCATGCGCACGGTGCAAAGTGCCAAAAGCTTCACCGACATAGATGTCGAAACCGTTTGCCAGATTGCCAGCAAAATCACGATCATTGCTCTTCTCTTCTTTGTAGAAGCGTAAGTTCTCAAGCACAATGAGTTTTTCTTCTGGCATTTGCGTGGCAAGCTTGAAGACAGAGTTGTGATGATAATCGTTCAACAGCGACACATTCTGCTGTAACAGTTCTGATAAATGCGCTGCCACAGGTTCAAGCGAGAGGTCAGACACAACACCATCAGGGCGACCGAGATGCGAAGCAAGGACAAGTTGGCGTGCACGGGCAAGGATATATTCAATCGTTGGTAGGGCAGCCTTGATACGAGTGTCGTCCGTTATCTTCCCGTTCTGCAACGGCACGTTAAAATCAACGCGCATAATCACGCGTTTACCATCAAGTTGCAGCTTGTCTAGTGTATTGACATTGTTGATAGGCATGCTTACCCTCCAGTGTTTCGCAAGTATAGTGAGTTTAGCAAATCTATGAAACACTTGTTTGTCATTGACCCGATAGACACACAAACTTTGGAGTTAAATAGCAGTGTTAAACTTGCCTACGCTCTCCACGCCGATGGTAGCAAGGTATGGTTCACGAGCATACGAGCATTAACGGTAGCAACTGCTGCGAGCTGTCCAGTCTGCGAGTGTCGTGCTATCACCTTTACGGACGCAGACTTCCGCTCTATTTGTATTGACCCTGCATCAGAGATACGTCCCTTAAATTACTTTGCTGCGGTGCACATGCGTAAAGACCCGCCGTTTGACCTTCAATACTTGACGGCAACTCATATCCTTGACCATGTTGATGTGCCTGTATTCAATAGCCCTGTCGCTTTACGTAATTTAAATGAAAAGATTAGCATCTTGCATTTTCCTGCAGCATCTATCCCTGCGCTAGTCAGTGC
>JAPPIL010000057.1 GCA_028877195.1 Pseudomonadota bacterium | reverse complement strand
GCGAAGCTCACGCTCCTCGCATAAAAAATAGGCATTACTTATGCAACAAAGCCCCATGCACCCCCTCCTAGGCCGTTTGCTGAATACAGGCATGGTTATAGTCATATCCCCAGCTAACACATGACTATAGTTGGCGACACGATGTCTGCACACAGACGGGCAAAGTCAGTGTGTTGAAGTTTGAGATCGATGAGTTTTGTCTTGATAGCAGCCGCCCTAGAGACCAAACATGGGCGATAGTCGTTATCGCCATCACCGTCAGCGATGTCGTCCTTGACTTGATACGACAATCCGATGTCCTCCCCCAACGCCAACATATGTTCAACAACAGCTGGTTGTTGCGCGGCGACAACAGCTCCTAAAGCGCAAGCCACGCCCATAAGTTTACCTGTCTTCAGGCGATAAATAAACTCGGTTGGTGGTGCGATGGTTGGCTTGGTGTGCTTAAGTTCTAACGCTTGTCCTTGAATCATGCCCTTACTGCCAACCGCAGCGGCAAGTAGTCGCACACAAGTCTGTGCATCTGTCGCCGCTAACTCCAACGCTAGAAGATGAAAGGCATCGCTCAATAGCGCATCGCCAGCGAGCAGTGCGGTAGCTTCATCAAATTGCACATGCAAACTCTTCCGACCACGCCGCAGGTCATCATCGTCCATACAGGGAAGGTCATCATGAATGAGGCTAAAGGTATGAATAAACTCAACAGCTAATGCAGCTGGTAAGGGCGAGTTCTTACTATCAAAGGCACGGGCGGCGGTAATTGTCAGCAAGGGGCGCAGATATTTGGCTGCACTGTTGAGCAAGGCATAGTTAAGCGCTTGATCGAGTTTATTATCGCTATCATAATGCGAACGACAGTATCGCTGTAAATGGGAGTAGAAGTGTGCTCTATCCTGCTTCCACATGGGTTAAACCTTGTTTTTATGATGGCGTATCTTTGCCATTACGGTGCGGTCGATAGAAGCGAGGGAACTGTTCGGTTTGCTACTGAATTGCGCTGGTATGAGGTCGGCTAGCAAAAGAAGCAGAAAATCAAAATCATCGCAGGCGGCCACCCACTTCGCGATGACGAGATAATCACGATAAGATAGAAATGCGCCTTTGTTTTTGACATTGGCAACGAGTTCGGCAACATACTGATATGGGTTCATGTTTGCTTTTTCGGACATTGAACCGATATAACACATGCGTGTCAACGTTCCCAGTAGCACCAAGTATTTACAGGAGGCATAGTGATATTTTCACGGCAGGATTTTCAGGTTAACTCCCTTGCGGAATTGTTAGAGTTTTTACCCATCATGGTGTTTGTGGGGTTGATTGCGCCGTTTTTGCTGGCAGCCTATACGCTTGGCTTTGTTATGGACATTTTCGGTTGTATTGAGGATTGATTGTTTGCCATCGTTGTTGGTGCGGGCATCACAGGTAAGTCAGCTAGCAGCTATTTGGCGCAGCTTGGGGCTGATGTGCTCTTGTATGACGACCAGCGCGTTGACTATGAGCACGAACAGGTCAACATAACCACAGACTTGGCGCAAGCGCGTGCCGAACTTAAGCGTGCAGCTATGATGGTTATCAGTCCATCAGTGCCCCTAACGCATGAATTGGTGAGTCTCGCACATGCCCAACAAGTGCGGGTCGTGTCAGAAGTTGATTTAGCGGTTGCTGATTATCGTGGTGTTATCATCGCCGTAACTGGCACGAATGGCAAGTCTACGGTCTGCCAGTATATTCAACATCTGTTGCGCAAACATCGTTGCGACAGTGCTTTGGCTGGTAATATCGGCGTGCCAATAACGAGCGTATTGCGCAAGCATTGCCCCGATTATTTAGTATTGGAACTTTCCTCTTACCAATTAGCGCAGTCGCACTTGCCGCCCGTGAAAGTCGCAGTTTTTACTAACTTCAGTGCTGACCATCTCCAGTATCACCGTGATCTAGCGACTTACTTTAGGGCAAAGAGCAGTATTTTTGCTAGTGCCGAGCTTGCTATCAGTGATGTTGAAGTTTATCACCGCTCGCCGCAACCGCACCATATCGTCGTATCCGAGCATGATACGACCTACCATGTGCATAAAAATTCAACACATGCGCACAATGCTAAAAACAGGACAAGTGAATTACATCAGCAACTTGCGGCGACAAGTGCCTTTGCTACGCATGATCTTAGCAATGCGGTAATGGCATTGCTTGCGGTTGAACAGGCAATCGGTGTCGCATCGCCACAACTAGTGTCCGAGCTTGATAGTTGCGAGAAACCTCCGCATCGTTTACAGCATATTGGTATGGTCAATGGTTATCCTGTCGTCAACGACTCGAAGGCCACCAACATCGGTGCGACTTTAGCTGCGTTGCGTGCCCAATCGCAACCTGTCTTGCTCATCGTCGGTGGTTTAGCCAAGCGCCAGATCTTTCTGCCACTGCTCACCTATCGGGCTAAGATAAACGGGTTGTATATTTTTGGCGCTGATGGCGAGCAAATTTACACCGAGCTTGCCCCGCACTTGCCTTGCAAACTGTTTCCAAACCTTGCTGCAGTTATGCGTAGCTTACAAGCGGAGCTTTCTTGTTTGGCGAGCGGGGTGCTGTTCTCACCAGCTTGTGCAACTGATGGGGAGTTTAGAGACTTTGTTGCGCGTGGCGAGGCGTTTGTCGGTTGGGTGCAACAAAGCCGCTAGCACCCATCCTTCTTCTTGGGCATAGTACCCACGCCCGAACGCATACAATCCCGAACGCATACAATAATGAATAGCATTAACATATTGTCTGCACGCGCATGTGCTTACATTAATAAAGCTGCACGCCACAGCCCAAGCTCCTTTTACTCATTGGAGCTTTTCATCTTTAGGGCAAACTACTCCCTTACTTGTCTTATGGGTTAAGCATAGTTCGTGCGCAAAGGCTTCGGCCTCTTTTTGGTTAAGACACTTGTCGCCATCCTTATCCCATTCAGTAAGTGTATCGGCGCGCTCACTGTTATCCCCCACCCAACACCCGATTCTGTCGCAATCAGAGCGCTTTGAGGCAACAAATTGGTTAGATGCAGGTGTTGATCCGCGGTTATTGCTTCTATTTCTGCGTGTTGAGTTAACGGTAGAACTGCTGCCATTGTTATTGCCATTGTCATTGCCATTGTCATTGTCATTGTCATTGTCATTGTCATTGCCATTGTCATTGCCGTTGTCATTGCCGTTGTCATTGCCGTTGTCATTGCCATTGTCGTCGTCTTCTTCACCGCATGGATTTAGTGGCGAGCATGTTTCAGAATTATAGTTACCGTTACTTTTGCCGCTCAAGTCTTCTTCACCTAATTCGTAATTACTACTCCTGCATGTGGCGACAGCAAAAACTAGCAAACAAACAGCAATTATTAGTTTAGCTTGCGTAGCTATGGACTTCATGAGTTGCTCCTAGATCATCTTTAACCATGCTCTAGGTTCTGTTCGGTTTTTTTTGCTTCTTTAGTTTTATTTAAAATGCGGCAAGCTATGTTTTTTACTTATGATAATCTTACAGTTTTCATTGGTATGCATAGTGAGTTGTATGACCAAATCGTTTTATTCTTCTTCAGTGAGTGCACTCAAAGCTATATCGCACTCCAGCCTATAATTTAGCATTGAGCAGTTGCTGGATACTGTGTCCACTTTTTCGGGGGGCAACACCACTGGGTGCTTATCAAGTAGCACTACCACAACGGACGCCTGTGCTATGCTCTCAAACCCACCATGCCACGCTTCATTCATGCATGTGCATAAAAACCTCATTGGCAACATAGTTCCTTGTCGTGCGAGGATACGGCATGTGGAGGTGATAATGACGGATAATCAACAATATCTGCACGATAGTTTTTTTAAGCAAATATTCAGGGATAAGGGGTATTTGATCAAATTACTGCGGCGTATTTTTTCTGCGGAGATAATCGCGCATTTAGATTTAGAGAGCATCGTTATCAACGATGGTGAGATCAGCAAAGAGGATAGCAAACAGCTAAAGGCTGACCTGATAGCAACTGTCAATGTGCGAGGCGAGCAAGGCACGACGATAGTCTTGTCGTTTGTCTTTGAGCATAAGAGTCATAGAGATCCAGATGTTCTTTTGCAGGTGATGGACTATGTTATCAGCATTTGTCGGAAACAGAAGCGGGCAGATGACAAGACAAAATTACAGATACCGCTTGTGTTGTTTTGCGCTAAAGACAAGAGCTACTGTCCCCCATCTGACTATTTGCAATGGGCTTTTGCTGGTCGCCGTGTTCCTAAAATAGCAAAGCTTCTTAAGCCTTGGCTGCCGAAGCTATTTGGCAAGGTTGTCAATGTCCATGAGCTTATCGCAAACAAGGAGTGGACGGAGGATGCTAGTATCGCTATGATTCTTTATACGATGAGCGAGGCCTGGACAGCAGACGATGATGCTGTAGCTCATTTGATTGACAAGGCACATAAGCTTGAAGATGTCAGCAAAGCTAGACAGTTGCTGCTGACGCTAAAAGATTATTTTGTCGTTGCCGATAACTCGGTCAGGGAATCTGATTTTGAGCGTATTGAACGGGAACGCTGGCCTGAATTAAAGGAAGAGGAGAGAATGATGCAAACTGTTTATTTTGGCCCTGAACGCTGGAAGCGTGAGGGACTTGCGCAGGGTCGAGCACAAGGACACAAGGAAGGACACAAGGAAGGACACAAGGAAGGGCATATGGAAGGACACAAGGAAGGACACAAGGAGGGGCGCAAGGAAGGTATTGAGCAAAATCGCCGCGACAGTGCTTTGCGTATGCTGGCATTAGGAATAAATGACACGCAGATTCGGGATATTCTTCAGATAAGCGCCAAACAACTGGCTGCGATCAAGAAGCAAGTGATAGAGTAGCCCCGGCTTTGTTGCGTAAGTAACACCTATTTTTGTATGCAGAGGAACGTGAGCTTCGCAAACTTCATGCACTCCAGCCTATAATTTAGCATTGAGCAGTTGCTGGATACTGTCGTTCCCGTAGACCACAGCAAGCTCACGTGCTGTCCTAATGCTTTCCGCATCAACACCGATCTGTAAGATAAACTTCACTATCTCTTCATGGTCGTGCGAAGCGCTCAATAGCAAAGATTCACGAGGATTGTGCTGCAATGCACTTAAGATGGTCTTTACTATCTTTGTCCAACCATTGGCGGCGGCATGCTCAAGTGCCCAGGTGCTAGTAGACCACGACGAGGGGGCATCTATTCCCTTCTGCACCAAGAACTCTATCAGACCCTCATATTTGGCACTGACGGCAAGAATTGTAGCGGTATCAAGGCTTATCGCGTTGCCATTGATCATAAATTTAGCGAGAGCGATGTTTTCTTGAGACACAGCATAGCTAAACGCTTGGGAATAAACATCATTAGCTTCACGTGAATTCTGGTGCAGCAGGTCAAAGAGATATTTCGCAGTGCTACTATGATCGCCATACACTGCTTGTAGAAAAGCTTCGGCAAGATTGTCAGCGCCATGCTTTATCGCCAACGCTATTACTTTAGCGTTACCAACACTGGCTGCATGCACGAGTAGGTTGTTGAAATCATCAGCGCCCGCATTGACGAGAAATTTAAGTGTCTCCATATCGTCATTGTCAGTATAAAGCGGCAGCAAGTTATTGAGGATGCGGCGCAAGATAGCGGGTGATTCATGTTGCGCAAGCTCGGAGATAAAGAATTTAACTAGGCGAGTATGATCTCTAATCATAGCATTGGTCAACGCTCCACTGATATTATCAGCGCCTTGATTGATGAGATACTTCACTGTCGCTAAATTTCCCCCATAGGCAGCACTGGTTAGATAGCTGTTGAAATCATTAGCTCCTTTGCTCACGAAAAACTTGAGCGTTTGTTTTTTACCAAGTAGAGCAGCAATGTTCGCGGCTTTGTTAATAAACTGATCAACATCGTCAGCGGCTAAACTGGCAACAAGCACTTCAAGGGCGGCGACATTTTCTTGTCTTATCGCCTCTAGCAAAGCCTCATTGCGTTGACTTGGACTCAACTCTGCTGCCTCTTGCTGCCCTAACTCTAACAGTCTTTGGCTGTTATCCTGCTCACCATTTAGTTCTGTTTCCACATGCTCGTAAGTAGTCGTGCCTGATGAGGCAGCGACTAGTTCATCACGTTGTGCAGCTGTGAGTTCTTTGATTGCAAACCCCTCTTGCTGGAGAAGTTTAAAGAGCGGGTTCTTCCCTTGGAGGAAATGAGAAAAACCAGCATAGACAAGGCATTGGTTGCCATCTATGCAGTGCGCTTGAATTCCACCCTTGCGCATCCAGTTGATGTTGCGAGCGTCGAGCAAGATATCTTCAAAATAGGGGTTAAACGCTGACTCAAAGCCAACCAAACTGGCTTGGATAATATCGCCCTTTAGGTAGGCATCGTAGTATTGCTTTAATCTACTTACACTATCATCAAGACTGCCAGAATCGATGACCCGTTTTAGTTTCGTAGTATTGCCAATAAAATCATCTAAAGTTTGTAGATGTTCACTTGCTGCATGTTGGTAATTGTTAAGAGCCTGTTGCAACTCTTCAGGATCTTCAAGTGCGACATATTTGCTTTTTCCCAACGCAGTTCTAATCTGTAAGTCAAGACTAATTCCCGCATTGGGCTTGAATAAATCAGCATGGTCTTTGGTTGCTTCACGCACGGCGATTGAAGTGATTGCACTTTTGACAGTTGCTACCGTATGGTGTTTTAGCGTTAATGATAAGAGGTTAGGAAGGGATTGCTGTCTCCGTATTGTTGCAGCAGCTTGCCTAATTTTTGCTGATATTCTTCCTCCAAGTCTCTAATAAGAGTCTGGGCATTTGCCGTCGATGACTCTGGGTCATGGAAGATCGCGGTTTCACCAGCATCCTGTTTAGTTAAGTAGACGGTGGTTAGTTCGGGAAGAGCAGTAGCCAATAACTGCACCACCATGAACTCCAAGTGTTTGTCAGGGTTGAAGTATACTTCTGTGCCGCCAACATCTATCCTTGTTTCGCCCTCGGCAACGACCTGCGTGTTTTCAGATGGTAAGAACATGTTGCCAACTGTTTGCAACTGCCGCTGCAAAGCGTGCCATTGGCTGGGGTCATATTGCAACTCTTTTGTTTTATGTATGATATTGCTGATATTTCTTAACTTTTGTAGTAGGGTGATACTCTCTTCTTGCTCATCATCTTCCTTATTCAACTGATCAATAGCTGTAGACAAAGCTCCTTCCACCTCGCTGAACATAGCTTGCGACCCAGAGAGGTGCTGCTGTCGCCCCCAAAATGGCGATAACTCGCCAATCAAAACATTAGACTGCTTGATTGCCCCCACTACTTCAGGCAACTGCTCAAGACGCAATCCCAAACGGTGGGCAGTGCCCAAGAGGAGGTGTTTACTGCCATCAGGAGCAATCAACTGCCACAGCATGGCTTTAGGTTTTGTTAGTCCCGAAGCGCTTGTCTGAACAGCAAACGCTACTGCCTGTATCTGTGCTACCATAACAAGCGCGATGACCGCGATAGTCCTCATATCATGCGTCTCTTGATTTGTTTGTTGCCGAACTGCTCACATTCTCCGTATGCCACATTAACTATTTGTGTAGTAATTTCATTAAAATTAAGAAACAATTTCATGAATTTATAAAAATATTCACGTGTTTTAATTTAAATTAACAGTTAAATTTGCAATAATAATGTGGCATAAGCATTGAAAATTTGAGGTTGGTGGCGATGAAACGGGTTATTTTGTTTATTTGTTTAGCGATGGTTAGTGGCAGTGCGTTGGCACCACCGAAGCGGGCCGTGAAAAATATAGTCGGAGCAGTGTTGGGTAGGGCACAAACCATAGTGCAAGAACTTGCTGCGAAGAGCAGCAGCTTGAGCGACGCTGAAAAAAAAGCTGTTCGATGTTCTATCTAGCAAGGTCATCAAAGCAAATGAAGGAAACATATCCAACAATAGTGCCATGATGTTCGTGAGCAGAGATGGTGATACTCCAGCTACCATCATTAGTCTTAAGAACAAGAACACGCTTACGCCATTGAATTTACAGGATGAGTTAGCACACCACTTAAAGGGCAAGCCAAATGATGGATCAGGGCTGTTCATCGCTCAATACAGCCCTACTCAATATGGGTTACACAAGGTTACAGTTGCAAATGGCGAAATAAAGCTGGGAACATCTGACCTCTTTGAGGTGAACATACCTGAACGCGGTGAAGATGCTACCGCTGAAGCAGTGAAACTTCTCGATGTCCTAGTGCCAAACAAAGAAAGATTAAAACTAGAGGAGAGCGGCGAGTTTGCTGATGTGGCTTATGAACGTTTATTCTCCTTTTTTGCGCAAGGGTTGCACAGAGATGAAGTTGTAGCGCTCAACACAGACGAAATCACAGAATTTGCTTTTGAGGCATTGGGCATTTTCCCTCGCGAGGTTAGTATGGCATTTGAGAAAGCAGTGGCTGGAGTAGATAGAGGAAATGTCAGCAATGAAGTTTCAGAGGCAGCAAGGCTATTTAAGGATAATTTTCCCAAAAATGGCAGCCCCACTCCTGAACAAGCCAACGAAGTCCGTAAAAAGGCGATAGCACGAGCACCAAAACCAGAGGCACCAGTAGAAGCAAAGCCAGCAGAAAATCAAGCGCCAATAGCTAAAGCAGATGCCAAGCCAGAATCGCAGATACCTGATGCCAATCAAATAGCTGAAACAGCAGACGAAGCAAGGCATGTAGAAGCAGAGCAAATGGCTACGCCGCATGAGTTAATAGGTGCAGCAGAAGAGGCAAGGGTTAAGTTTGCTACACATTTCGGTAGCATAATCAATAAGAGTAAATTCGATAGACGTGCTAGTCTGGCAAAAGATACAGGATTGACTCCAACCACTGTAGGTTAGACAGCATTGCACTGGGTTGGCCTGTAGACGGCTGGCAAAAGATACAGGATTGACTCCAACCACTGTAGGTAATCTCATCAATGGTAAGCATCTTCCAACCCCTAGCAGCATGAATAAAATAACAGAGGCTCTTGCTAGTGATGCCAATGTGGATGCTAACGAGATCAAAAAGCTTATTAAGCTTTTTGATGAGGCACGAGAAGCACAAGTTAAGAGCAAAAAAGTATCTAGAGAGTCAAAGATAGCTGAAGAACAAGGCAATGCAAGAAATGAATTTTCTAATTTTTTACGCACCAAGATAGCTAGTGAACATTACGTCGTTAGCTATTTAAATGCAGAACTAGAACTTAATAAGGGCAGCATTAGCAAATACTTGCGAGGAGATAGGTTTCCGAGCTATCAAATGATGCTAAAAATGCTGCAAGCCGATGACAATATCGCGACAAAACTTAATTTTACCGCAGATGAGATAGACGAGTTTATTGACCTGTGGAAGCAAGGTAACCCGCGTATGTCGAAGGGACATGGAGGCGGCTCACATGGACTTACCAAAGAAGCGCAGCGAGAGTTGGATAACATCGTAGCTCGCACTAAAGAGCATATCAGAGCAGTAGACGCACAGGATGCCAAACCAGAACCGCAAGCATCTGATGCTAGTCAAATAGCTGAAGTGGTGGGCGAAGCAAGGCATGTAGAGGCAGAGCAATTTTATGACGAAGATACCGATAAATTATTAAGTCAGTTCCTCAATAGTGATGATTACGAGTATTTGAAAGGGAGAATAAGCAGTGGAGATGAAGAGTTCATTAAGGGGGTTACCAACCTTTCTGACCTTTTTCGTTCAGAAATTACTGCCATGATACAAGCAGCGAGGAAGAAGGGACTACTACTTGATAACTTTAATCAGGCTATGGTCAAAGCAAATATCAGCTGGGAAGACATAGGGCGTTATGTTGATGAGGAGAAGTCTTTTCTTGCTGTGTTCAGAGGTGAAATTGATGCAGCAATTGCCAGAAGAGATGAATTTATCAAGAGAAGAGGAGTGGGAGACTCGTTTTATGAGTTGGTAGAGAGAAATGATGGCATCAATAAAGATCAGCTGCAAAAGTATCTTAATGGTGAGTCGCCATTGGGAGCAGATGCATACGAAAAGTTATGTATCTATACCAAGATGGGATGCGGCGAGGACATAATGCGGGCTGTTGAGCAGGTGTTATTTGAGCATCGCAAGTTTCGTGCTGATTCCAAATTCAATTTAGAAATCAATGATTACATTGAACAAGATAATTCAGAGTGGTTACAACTAGCTTATGAGGTCTTGAAAAAGTCTGAACAACAGTAAGCGTTAAGGGTTGCACAAGCACAGACAGGCAATGGGTGGTAAGATGAAAAGTTTAGTTTTGATGCTGGTAGCGATGATTGGTAGTCAGTCATCTGCCGTCAATCTGAAGGCTTCAACAAAAGTTCTCGATAAGGTTCTTAAGCCAATGTTGACCAAGATTAAACGCACCATAGAAGCAGATCAAATCAATCGTATCACCCAAGTTTTGACTAACAAGTATAATACAGATGTATCTATGTTGCTGCGCTTTGAGACTGACAGAGGCTTGGAGATATTAAATATAGGCGGGACTAACGTTGATGCTGCACTGATTGCGTATCAAGACGATGCGAGTAAAGAATTAGCCAAAAAGCTGGTGGACAGTGGTAGCAGTGGGGTAGTTCTGCGTAAGGAGGGAAGACGTGTATATGTCTCGTCCTTTGAAGCCAAGAGCGGAGATATAATCTTTGCTTATGATGCGCAAGAAATCAAACTCACTAACGGCCATTATTTTAAAGATGTCAATTCGGTAACAAAACAGCAATCATATTCTGTCGCTGCTGACAGTGCTACTGCTGGTGCTGTATCAGAAAGCACAGAAGCACCAGACGACATAAGCACCTTGACTGGTTTTCTTGCTCACACCCAAAAAGGACTGTCGAATCTTCAAGGGGATGAGGTGCGTAAGATTCAGGAAGAGAGTATTAAAACAGCAAAAGAAAGAATTGCTATTAGGACTTCTGATGAAGCCGCATCCTTCCCAAAGCGGATGATCGAGTCGTTTGCTAACGAAGAAATACTTTGGCAAGAGATTTACGCCTACGTTAAAGGCAGGCAGTCTTCAGCAGCGCGACTCAAAACAATGCTTACACAAAATGAAATCAGTGGGTTAGATGAAATACTTGATGGTAGACTTACCCAGCATCTGGAAGGGACGGCAGTGCTCACTGATAATGATTTTAGACAGCTGTGCCGACATTCGACAGTTTGCCCTTGGTTGACTGAAGGTGGCGAGCTGGCAATAGAGCAGATGCTAGCGATTGAACGCTTGGCTTTTGACCATCGTAAATTCATAACGGCAGTTGGTGATATCGACTATCTTAAGCCATTCAACAAATCTGATTTAGATGCATATGGAATTATTAGCGACGCAGATATGGTCTATCGTGGTGAAAAAATACAGCTGCTGGAATACGACCTGCCTAAACTTGAAGAAGTGAAAGAGACAGCAACAACAAGCAGCATAGCAAACAACGCCGCAAACCAACGAGTAACAGCAGAGGAACTAGACAGGGTAAGAGCTATGCTGGATAGCGCAGACCATATCAACTATACAGGTACGTTCATAGATAAATTGAAAAGCCTGGATAACGAGGAATTTGCTAAAGTAAAGGCGAAATTGGACAAACTGCAGTCTGGCAATCTTGATGGTGAGAAGATTGACGATATATTTGTTATCAAGTGGCCCGTGAGTGATGAGGAGCAACTAAAAATAGATCGTGGTAAAGTGGGGAAAAAGTTACGCATGTATTATGGTATGGTGGATGGAGAGACATACCTTCTTGATATATCAACAATTGCAAGACACACTAATGCGAGTAGTGCAAGCAATCATCAGAAAGAGGTCATCAATAATGCAAAGAGTGTATTCACAACAATATTAAGCGAAGCATCGTAGGGTAAAGAGCAGGGGTAGCTGGAACTTTGCATCGCGCCGCAAACGATATGGATGTTATGCCCGACATGCCCTAGAATGTATCTATGCAGCACCTGTTCACATACATCGACCCTGTGCCTGTCAAACACATTGAGCAAGTGTGCCGTATCTTGGATAGGGGCGGGATAGTCGCTTACCCAACGGATGTTAATTGGGCGGTCGGTTGTGATGCGACTAATACTAAATCCGTCAGCAAACTACGCCAGTTTAAAGCGCCGCATCCGCATCCCTTCACGCTGATGTGTGCTGACA
>JAPPIL010000078.1 GCA_028877195.1 Pseudomonadota bacterium | reverse complement strand
TCGTGAGCGAGGAAAAATTCAGCCCCGACTCAAACCAGCATATGTCTTTAGACGATAGGGGAGGAGCGCGAGGAGGGGAACGCTCCTCGCATACAAAGAGGGGGGAGGTGCGGAGAGAGGGAACGTCTCTCCGCATAATAAAAAAAGAGATGTTAGTTATACAACAAAGTCTGCAGAGGGTGTAAACGCATATGGATTTTATCCGTAAAATTATTGAACAGGATTTGGCGGCAAAGACAGTTGTGGGGGTGATGACCCGCTTTCCACCTGAACCGAATGGTTTTCTGCACATTGGGCATGCGAAGGCGATTGTGCTTAATTTTGACATTGCAGCCCAATACAATGGCGAGTGTTTGCTGCGCTTTGATGATACCAATCCCGAAAAAGAAGAGCAGGAATATATCGACGCAATCAAGCGCGACGTGCGTTGGCTTGGCTTTCGTTGGCAACGCGTAACGTATGCTTCTGATTATTTCCAAACCTTATATGAAGATGCTTGTCGGTTGATTGCAATGGGCAAAGCGTATGTCTGCGAATTGTCGGCTGACGAGATTCGCACATATCGTGGCACGCTGACGGACGCGGGACGCAACAGCCCCTATCGGGAACGACCGCGTGCCGAGAGTTTGCGACTGTTCAAGGAAATGCAGGCTGGTCTCCACTCTGAAGGCAAGATGGTTTTGCGGGCGAAAATCGACATGTCTGCACCCAACATCTGTATGCGCGACCCGACTATCTATCGCATCAAGCATTTGCATCATCACCGCACGGGCGACAAGTGGAAAGTTTATCCGATGTATGATTTTACGCATTGCTTGTGCGATGCGAGCGAGAACATTACGCATTCCTTGTGCACCCTTGAGTTTCAGGATAATCGTGCACTTTACGACTGGTTTGTTCAAACACTGCGGCCACCGCCACACCCTAAACAGATTGAATTTGCTCGCTTTATGCTCAACTCAACGATTACCAGCAAACGCAAGCTCAAAACTTTAGTTGATGAGGGCAAGGTCAACGGCTGGGATGACCCACGCATGCCGACGTTATCTGGGTTGCGGCGGCGCGGGTATCCACCACTTGCACTCAAAAATTTATTCCGTCGTCTCGGTGTCTCAAAGAAAGAAACTATACTTGACTATGGGCAACTAGAAGACGAGGTGCGCAATACCCTTAACAGTAGCGTGCCACGCAGCATGGGAGTTTTGAAGCCACTCAAGGTGATTATCACTAATCTCAAGGCCGTAGAGTCGATTGCCGTGCCTGTATACCCGCAGCGTGCGGGCGATGAGCAGGCAAGCGAGCAACGCACGCTTAGTTTTGCGCCTGAAATTTACATAGATGCTGATGATTTTCGCGAGCAGGCGGCGCGTTCCTTTTTCCGTTTGACTAAAGACCAGCCTGTGCGGTTGCGTTATGCTTACGTTATCACCTGCCAAGAAATCATCTATGACGCAGATGGCAATATCACGGCACTCCATTGTCGCTATGATCCTAGCACCGCAGGTGGCAAAAAACCCAGCGATGGCACGAAGGTGCGGGGAATTATCCATTGGATTGCGGCTTGCGATGCAGTGCGGGCGAAGGTGCGCGTTTATGACCGCATGTTGACGGCTGACGCTAGCTTCAACACCCAGTCGCTACAGGAATTTGCCGATGCTCGCATCGACCGCCAGCTGGTCGCTAACCATCAGTCTGATGTTGAACAGAGCTATCAATTGGAACGGGTTGGTTATTTTTGCGTCGATGATCAAGACAGCACAAGCGCTATGCCAGTGCTCAATCAGGTCGTGTCCTTGCGTGGACAGCGGTGAGTTAGCAGTGGTCTTGGCCTGTTAGATATTCTCGTATCCAACACTGACAAGCTTGCGTTGGTTCGTTGAAGATATAATTTCCACCACCTTGATCAACGATACCGCATGCTGTCAATTGAGCTTGTGCGAACACACCGCAGACAGCCCCGCCAATGGTGTGGATTGGTGGGCATAGCGCCTCCACAATATGATTAACTTTATCTTGAGCGCTTGGGGGTTGAGCACCTGAAGCTTTTAGCTTTGTTTCCAAATCTTTTTTAATTGCCAACAAAGCATTTTTCTCTGCTTCTAATAAGGCAATGCGATTATTCAACTCCTGTGTATTACAAGTGTTGTCGGTAACTCCCAGTTCTGGATTTTCTGGCACTGGCGTTCGCGCTGTTTCGCCCCGACAACTTGCCAACAACAAGCTGACTAAAACTAACTTAACTAAAACTAACGAGTACTTCATGTGCTTCCTACACCACGTTTCTGGAACAGTCATCGGTTGCTATTTGAAAATGTTAAGTGATTTATTGAATGTAAATGCATTAATCGCTATTTATTTTTTTCTATCAAGCACTTATCCTATAGAAGCCGCGACCTCTAAAAGGACTTAACTGCCTTGTCTGGCTTGTGGTATCATCGGTAGATTTTGTAGCTTTTTGGGGGAATAAATGTCTGTATTAGTAGGAAAACTTGCTCCTGACTTTAGCGCTGAAGCAGTGATTAACGGTGAGTTCAAGGACAAGCTTTGTCTCTCTGATTATCGGGGCAAATACGTGTTGCTATACTTTTATCCATTGGATTTTACTTTTGTGTGTCCGACCGAGATTCATGCGTTTCAAGATAAGTTAGCCGAATTTAGGAAATTAAACACTGAAGTTATCGCGGTATCGGTAGACAGTAAGTTCAGCCACTATGCTTGGCTCAATACACCGAAGAGCAAAGGTGGCATTGAGGGCATCACTTACCCGTTGGTGTCGGATTTGAACAAGACGATTGCTAGAGACTACGATGTGTTGGTGCAGGATGCGGGTGTGGCGTTGCGCGGTGCGTTTTTGATTGACAAGGAAGGTATTGTGCGCCATCAGACAGTCAATGACTTGCCATTGGGTCGCAATGTTGATGAGTTTATTAGAATCACGCAGGCTTTACAGCACTTTGAAGAACATGGTGAGGTATGTCCTGCCAACTGGCAAGAAGGCAAAACATCTATGCGACCTGACCAGGGTGGGCTTGAAACATATTTCAATCAAAAATAGCTAGCACACGAACAAAAGAGGGTAACGATGGCAGTCCCAAAGGTTAGAACATCTAAATCAAGGCGCAACACGAGAAGGTCGCATCATGCATTAACGGCGGCGAGTCCAATCACTTGCTCCAACTGTGGCAATCGGGTATTGCCTGGCCATGTCTGTTTAAGTTGCGGGTATTACAAAGGCAAGCAGGTGTTCGAGCCGAAGATAAAAGCTGCCGATGATGAGTTCTCAACAACAAGCTGAAGGGATATGCCGTTTCGGTAAAGAATAAAATCACGTCGTTGCGTGCTAGCCTATGCTCTTTGTTTATCCTATTGCGAGACCGAAGCATTGAGGCTGGGATTATCGCACTTGATTATGATGGTCGCAAAGCTAACGAATTCATCGCCAACCATGAGCACATCGAGAACGAGATAGGTAGATACCAAGTTGATTGCGAGGTGGCGATAGCTCGTTTCCAGCCTGTCGCGAGAGATTTGCGCGACATTATGGTTCTGTTTCGTATCGGGCATGAGTTAGAGCGGGTGTTAGCGTTAACTTTGAGTGTGGTCAAGAAGACCGTCAAGATAATAGAACGGTTCGAAGTCGATAATCGCAAGCGGATGTTTAATCGTATTGAGTTGATCGATCAGGTAGGTAGGGTGGAATCGATGCTTAAGTGTTGTCAGTTGCTAACGATTAGCTACCAGCCGCATTTGGTTGATCGCATAAAGCAAAGCAATGACGAGGTTGGTTTGATCAAACGACGTTTGCGGCAGGAAGTTAACGCTGCCGTTGCTTCTGATCCGAATAAGGCAGGGCTGATGTTCTACATGTTTGCGGTCTGTCGGCATTATGATAGCATCGCCGACCTGCTTTATTCTGTTAGTGAAGAGATAGTTGCTTTGAAGAGTTAGGTGTGGTCTGCGTCCAACGACTAGTTTATTTTTAGGAGGAGGCATGCTAACAAGTGCAGCGGGGTAATAAGCATACTGGCATACGGAGTTTGCATGTCGCCGTATCGTTATGACAGAATTTTTACCAAGATATCTGTAGTAGCAATATTGGTTGCTTGCCATTTTATCTGTGTGTTTGTGGTGCGACTGGCATGCCTATCGAACTTAACCAGACGACGCAAGATTGTGATAAAACTAAACAGATTTTGGGGCGACCTGTTGTTAAAGGTTATCGGCTTTCGGATCAAACGCGAGGGGGTGATACCAGCAGGCAAGTCGTATTTTTTTGTCGCTAACCACCTGTCTTATATCGACCCGTTGATTATGTTTGCTTCAATACCAGCGATATTTATCACCTCCAAAGAAATCGGCGAGGATATGCTACTCGGCACTATCTGTCGCATGGGCGAGTGCTATTTTGTTGAGAGACGGAATAAGTTCAATATCATGAACGAAATCAAAGATGTAGGAGAATATATCAAGGCAGGTTTCAACGTCGCTATCTTTCCAGAGGGTCGTTCTACCGACGGCGATCGGGTTTGGCGTTTCAAATCATCTTTTTTCCAAGTTGCGCTCAATGAACAGGCCGACGTATTGCCGATATGTTTACAATACACCACCATCAGCAATGCTAAAATCACTCCAGATAATCGTGATTTGGTCTTCTGGTATGATGGTCGCCCCTTCCTTGCCCACTTCGCAAAGATGTTATCGCAAAGCGAAATCAGTGTTCGAGTTAAAGTACTTGCGGAAATCCCACAGGCGGGGCACGATAAAAATAGCCTTGCGGCAGCGGCAAGGAGCACCATCGTCGATACTTATGAAGGTGTTCAGCATAGCTGAGGCTTAACAGCCAGCCATGGGCTAATCGATTAGGCATATTGCTAGCTAATGATTGGCGAGTGATTAGCTAATAATTAGTAAATAATTAGTAAAAGCGGAACTGCCTTATGACCACCCAAATAAGACAAGCGGATCAGGCAAAGCAAGACACAGTAACGGCATCGCGCGACACTGATTCTCTTATCGCACCGATGCCCAAGACCAGTCTGCTACAAAAGCTCATGTATACCGCACTTGGTGGTGTTGCCTTGGGCATTGTCATCGGCTTAAGCTTCGTGCTTTCAAAGTAATCAGCAAGCACACGACCCCAACCAGTAGGTATCGATCATCAACGGATAGACATGACCGCTGTTATCGCAGTTCTTTGCATGCGCATCAGGGTCAAGTTGACACAACCCTGCAGGGAGAGTGATTAAAAAATCCCAACTCTTACACTCGATACGGATAGGGGCATAGCTGGCATCGGCATATCCATGTGCGTAACCAGCGATAGGGTAGGTGATGCGATAGGGAAAAGCGTTGCGTGGATAGACGCGCAAATTGCTAAACGCTAACGTTTGAGTGCCAACCGTTCCGCGTGCGTCGGTAATCACCATAACCTCACCGCTACAGCTAACCGTGTTGTGGTAATCATTGGCAACCGTTAAAAATATACTCTTGGTGTTGTTATAACTGGCGACATGAACTTCAGCGATGAGAGTAGTCGTCTCACCATGTTCAAGGTCGCGTGCTTGCGCATGCGCTGAACACCATACCAATAACAAAACCCATGCCCTTATTTTCATCCCCATCACTACCATGTATGCTCCTTTGTTCAGTGTTAAATTAACCGTGGCATTAACCCATTACACAGTTTGCCTGTATGCCCACCCTCCATCCCACTATCTGTTATTCAGATTTCTGTGTTTCAATCAGATGTTTGTTTTTCAGGACAGGCACTCTCAACCTGCAGTGAGTGCAGGAGGCATGTGTGTTTATCCTGAAGTTGACACACCACTGTTTTGGTGGTTTTACAACAGTTGTCGCCGCAATCATGTTGCCCAGACTGCTTGCTAGACTTTTTTTGTGGCATACGCAATGTCGGCATCACCAGCTCTGGCACATGACAACCCTTAAAGACATCTTCAAAGCAGGCAATGACGTGTTGATTGTTGGCGTTGATGAATGCTTTAATTTCCAATTCCTTTTGATCAAGGTAATCAACACTCACCTCTTCGTAGTTCTGGAGGTTGCGTTTAACGTAAGTAACGGTGTTCAGCATCTCAACCGCCTGGTCTCTATTGCGCGCTAGCTGTTGAACGATCTGATCTTGTCGGAGCAAAAATCTGGGCTTCACCGTGAGGTCGATAGGCTCAACACCAGAGTAGTCTTTGGTAATTATCTCCAACGTAACGGAGCGTTTCTTTAGGGCGGCGATAAACTTTTCAAATTCTTCACCAAACTCTGTAATGCTGTTAACTCTTGGGAGTTTTCCCATGCCACCCAAACTAAATATCTTAACCTGCGAGCGACTGAAATTAGCAAAGTAATTAGTATTGTTATCAAGGTCAGCCGCGGCTTGCCAACCGAGTGAACCCATGCCACTTGATTTTATCGCCAGGTCAAACTTGCGCTCCTGCTCTCTGGTGCTGAACTCAAACTCAAACAGCGCAAACAGCTCTCCACCTGTCCTGCGCCCGTAAGCAAACTCATTGCCACAAAAGCCGATGAACTCCTCCGTATGCCCACTTTTGAGCAAGTCTGTGGCACTTTGTTTGAAATTAAAGTTGCTTGCCAATTCTATTTGGTTTGCCACCCGTGCATGCACCAGCAAGTAGCGCGACATTTTGTTTTTGTTGACACTACGAGCGAAGCGAAACCTTGAATCTAACTTGAAGAACACTGAAGATTTTAGCACCCCCGCGGCGGAGATATTTAAGTTCTCACGCAATGATGATTCAGAGGTAATTTCAAGCATCCGAAATTCCGTATACTGCCCTGCTGATTGACTGCTTTGCGTTTTTAGTTCACCCAGTTCAACACAAAAGCCTTTGATCGAACCATCTACCGTATTCAACCCCTGCCCAAGCAATAGTGCGACAGAGGTGTCCTCGCCTGGCACATTATGCTGATTGTTGGAAGAACACATGGTAAAGATACAAGCGATGAGCACCAAATACTGTTTGTTCATGGCTTTGCTCTGCGAATAGCTTGCAGTATTTCGTTGCGATACATGATTCTTGATTCAACACTGGTAATCTGCTCCTGCCAAGCATGGTCGCCCATCATTAAATCATTTGCGACGATCAAGTGATGGCTAGGGTCAGCGCTCGCAACGTTGAAATTAAGCATGCGACCGCGATATTCCCGCTCACTTATAGCGATAATCTCATCGCTTTTGCCATCAACACCGAGCAGATAATCACCTTGTTTGAGTGCTGATGCTTTTTTGATGGCGACAATCCTCCCATGCACATCAGCGATAACCGCGGGATGCGCTTGCGAGAGAATTATCGCCCGTCCGCTGGCGGTCTTAATCTGGATAGACAACTCACTATCACCACCATAAGTGATGCCATTGATGCGCCGATAAGTGGAACTACGTAGGTCAAAAGCATCCAATGAACTGACGTAGTGTTCACTATCCTTGCTATTGATCAGCTCTGTGCCCTTGATATTGCCAGCATCGGTATGAAATTCAGTCTCTTCAGCAAAGCATCCGCACCGACATCGCCAACGCGGTGCTGGTTTATCAGAGTTGACATACTGTAGACGAGTCATGTCAAACCAATGACCACCAGGCGTATCACCAAAGCAATCACCGTTGCAGCCACTGGTGCTGTTGTCGCAGTAAAAGCGATAATACATCACCTTGGCGCAACGCCCACCCTCTATTATTGGCAAATCACATACTTCTGAAACATCATCGCCAGTGCAGGTTACCGCCTCGGCGCTAAACTCAACTCCAAACACAAGCAACAGCAACACCACAAGTCTCATTATCGACCTCCCAATGATTGATAAGAAGATATGTAGCAAGAAAAAATAAGTGCTGGCAGTGAGGTTAAAAACTCATTGCCGCACAAGATGAATAAGCTTGATTTTTTTGTTTGTATGCGAGGGGCAAATCAACAGCCTATGCTGTTCGCCTCGCTATCGAGGTCAGTAATCCCATAGCGATGCTGTTTGCCAGCAATGACGAACCCCCAAAAGAAAAAAACGGCAGCGGTGTGCCGACGACGGGGAAGAGACCTAAAATCATCGCGGCATTGATGCTAAATTCTACAAATATCTTGGCTGTCAACCCTACTGCCAGCACTTGTAAGAAGGTGTCTTTACTTTCTTTAGCGATAGATAGTCCCAAATAAATTAGATAGGAAAAAATAAGCATTAGAATGACAGCACCGCGAAAGCCATGCTCTTCGGCAAACACCGACAAGACAAAATCAGTGTGCTTGGCGGGAAGAAAGTGCAGTTGACTTTGTGAGCCATGCAGATAGCCTTTGCCGCTGAACATACCGCTACCGACAGCAATGATGGATTGAATAGAATTATACCCTGACCCATAGGGGTCTAGTTGCGGATTAAAAAGATTGATGACGCGCAGCTTCTGATAATCATGCAGCAAAAGCACCCATGCACCTGCCGCAACCAAAGCCGTGCTAACCGAAGTGATAAGTATGCTACGCAACGATATACACACGAAAAACAGTTGTGCACAGACGATAGCAAAGGCAATCCCTGCGGTGCCTAGGTCTGGCTGGAGGAATATCGGCAAAATCATCGCCAATGTCATCACCAACACGAGCCAAACATCGGTAAGATCATAATTGCTGCGTAGTGGCACTTGGGTAAAGAACCTTGCCACCGCGATAATCAATGCCAATTTAGCAAACTCTGAAGGTTGGAAACGCAATATGCCCAATTCCAGCCACCGCTGCGACCCGCCAGCGTTATGCCCAAAGAACAGCACCGACAACTGCAGGACAAGCAGTAGAAAATAAAATAGGTAAGCAAACGACTTCAGAAACTTGAACGATACTGCATACATGCAGGCGACATAAGCGATCACCGCCACCCCAATATGCCACAGTTGCGCATAACCGTAGCGTTCGTCAGCACTAAACAGATTAGTTAAACCAACGACCACGAGTATGGCGCAGATGATGGTTAGCAGCTGATGTTTTCTAATTACTGCTCGATGTGGTTGCTGGAACATTTTTATAATGTTGGATTGATTGAACACCAGCCTGATCTTTTGTTAGCGACTGGTATTGCTGCACGAGGCAAAGGGCTACGGCGCAGAGTGTTTGGTTGTGGCGCAATACTCGCACGAGGGGAGAGCTGCGCCGTTTGGTTAACTATGCTGTCGCTAACAAACTGTTGAAACTCCGCCGTGATGTGTTGGTGAATTTGTTCAGGTAACGCGGTCAGCAAGGCACTTTGCGGTGCGGCTATCTTATGCAAAGACTGTAGCAGTTGTTCTTGACTGTGTAGGGCATGCATGGTGCTAGCGCTGGTGTCAGCAGCGGTTTTCTCTTGGCTGGTGCGTATCGCTTGGATTGACAGGGCAAGCTTATCAGCAGTTTGGCGAAAACTACTATACAGGCGCAGCAGCGACGCAGATAAGGTGTCAATCTGTTGTGCTTGGGTGGCTTGTAATTGCTGGCACAAAACACCATACTGATGTTGGCAGGTAGCGATAATCTGCTGTTGAGCGGCAAGCAACTCGGTCTTAAGATATGCTTGGAGCTGCTCCTGTAGTTCTGTGAGCAAACGCTTGTTGCGATGTTCAATCTCACCTGCGGCACGATCAACCAGCTCGGCATTTTTTTGTTTTGTTGCACTTGCTCGCGTCCAAGCACGATAAGCAAACACATCCTCTTGACGATAGAATGGTTTTATGTAGCGATCTACCCGCCTGCGTCCAACTCGCAACTCACGCCCTGATATTTGCGTTAAGCGCGAGCGCTTGATATTCAACGCTGCCATCACTTCTTCAGCGCTCATAACAAACCCATCAACTTCGCTATCACCGCGCAACCACACGCACATCGGCAAGGTCGTGTCGGCTTGTGCTTCTTCGTTGGTCTCGGTTGTCGTAGAAACTTCCAGAACATCACCTTGCTGTATTAGGCTACAATTGTGCAATCATCCACACCGATGCGCAAGCCTGTTCTTGGGGTTAGAACATTAAATGTCTGTTGTGGGACAGGAAGTGTCCGAGCTTAATTCTAAAACAACGTCGGTTGATGCTCTGCAAACACTGGCTGCACTTGTGTGCGGTCGGCCTTTATTTTGTCATAGTGAGTTCTAGCGTAGTCGCCAACGATATAAACCTCCGATGGATTAACTTGGCTTACTACTGCCCGTAGCTGTGCCCCTGCACTGAAACGGCTGATTGTAAATTCCGCCTCGGCACGGCGCTGTTGTGGTGCAGGACTAGTGTCATGCACATAGAAACTTACCCCTGCATGGCGATGCTGATACTTGATATGACTGTAAGGTAGGATTACCACATCGTAAGCACTCGTCCGTCGGTAAAGACGATAGTCTGCGACGCGATTGGGTTTGTATACCTTACTAATCGCTGCAATGCTCGCATGCATCGCCACCGAACACCCTAATCGTGCCGCCAATACACATACCTCCTGTGCGGTGCCGATTGCTTCACAGTAAACATACAGTTGTTGGTCGCTGGCGGCGATCGCGCTTGCCAAGCGCTGCACTTCGTGTGTGCGTTTGGGCAAGACAAAGTTGCCGTGATGGATACCAATAACTAAAATATCAGCTTTGCGTAGAGTCATAGGTTCGTTGCTTGCTACGGCTTCTGTCTGCAGATGCGGGGCATAGAGGACAGAATGTTTCGTTGTTTGAATGAAGAGTGAAGCACCACCGAGCACTGTCCCAGACGGCAACAGTTCAAGTGTCAGTTCGCCAACCGAGAAGGGGCGCTGATATTGGCAGACGAGAGCATTTATTTTTTTTCTGTGCAACGCTGCGAATATCGCCGCCGTGTCTTCAGTAGCGATTATCCGACGACCTTCGGGCATCGGCATGAGCGCAGACGAAACAAAGGAGAGGTCTGCTTCACCTGAAACATCAAGCGACAGCACAGAGTTTTTTAGATGATAACCATCACCAATTGGATACACATTTCGTGGCGATGATGCAGAAGTTAGTGGCATCCAGCTATCCTTGCTATAGCCTTGCGCAACATTCAGGAACTGCTATCCTATTCCTAGATTTGTCAACAAGGACAAAAGCTAACCATACAACATATAAGTAGAGGAGATCTTGTGCAAAAGAAAGTAAAAGTAGCAGTTACGGGTGCAGGTGGACAGATAAGCTATACCCTTTTGTTCAGGCTTGCATCTGGCGAAGTCTTTGGTCAAGACTGCCAAGTTGACCTTCAGCTGCTTGAATTGCCCGCAGCGGCAAAGGTCGCAGAGGGGGTAGCAAAAGAAATGTGCGACTGTGCTCTTCCTAATCTCGGTGAGGTCAATGTCTATGATGATGCCAAGCAAGCCTTTGCTGGGGTCAACTGGGCTATTTTGGTTGGGGCAAAGCCACGCACGAAGGGCATGGAACGGTCGGACTTGCTGTTACAGAATGCGGCGATATTTGTTGCGCAAGGCAAGGCATTAGCGCATGCCGCGTCGGATTTACGTGTCGTTGTTGTTGGCAACCCCTGTAATACCAATGCCTTGATTGCTGCAAAACAATGCCCCGAAGTGCCAAACAATCGTTTTACCGCGATGACGATGCTTGATGAGAACCGTGCCAAAGCACAAATCGCTAACCGTTTGCAAACCTCTATCACGGCGGTCAAGGACATGTATATTTGGGGCAACCATAGCCCGACTATGTATCCTGACTTTGAATATGCCCAGGTCAATGGCAAGGCGTTGGTCGAGCAGTGCGAGCGAGCATGGCTTGAGCATGATTTTCTTCAAAAAGTGAAACAGCGTGGTGCGGAAATAATCTCTTATCGTGGCAGTTCATCAGCCGCTTCCGCTGCTTATGCGTGTGCCAAGCATGTTGCCTGCCTTGCGGGGACAGGTGCATCTACTATGTCTGCTGCGGTTATCACTGATCGTAGCTACTACGGGTTGCCTGCCGACCTTTGTTTTTCGTTGCCATTGACGATCAATAGCGATGGCAGCTGGGAAGTCATCGGCGATATACCGTTATCAGACTATGCCAAACAACAACTACGCATAACTACTGATGACTTGCTAGCCGAGAAGCAGGTAGTGGCTGAACAGGCTTTGTTGCATAAGTAATGCCTATTTTTTTATACGAGAGGGTTAGTCGCTCTACGAGCGACAGACTCTGCGCTCATTCGGAAAGACCAAGTAAGCTTGGTCTTTACCTCATTTCACTTGAGTTCCCTCTCTCCGCACCTCTCTCCC
>JAPPIL010000216.1 GCA_028877195.1 Pseudomonadota bacterium | reverse complement strand
ATCCTCTCGCTACTATTAGGTATAAGACAAAAACCTCTGATGACAAGGAGTTGATGGATCGCATGCAAGAGATTGGCAAGAAGTATCCTCGCTATGGGCATCGTCGTATGCATAGCCAGTTACGCAAGGAGGGGTTTATGGCTGGTGTTGCCCCCCGAAAAAGTGGACACATTATCCAGCCTGTTTAAGAGACCTATATGCTCTTGGTGGGCAGCTGAATAAAGCACAGTTGGCAAGACTGCAGCAAGCTGATCTGCAGGTTGAATGGGATATATGCGCGAGAGCAATTATGCCTACGTTAGGGCATATGGTATCACCATGGTTAGTTATCCAAGCAAGAGTCTATGAGTTTGCAGCAAGAGTTGCAGCACTCAAAGGAGAAGATGACTTATGTGAACTTTGTCTCTCGCTAATTTTGCGTTTGCAAGAAAATTCTGACGATCACGTCGTTATGATGATCAGCACTTCTGAAGACAGCTATCCGCAGCGTCTGGACAAGAGCAGCCTTGCGGAAGTAGCCGCATTATATCGCCAGAAAATCAATTAAAAGCTTAAACTGATTTCTTGACACTAGACACGACATAAGAGCAAGGCTATGTTTCCGCAGATAATTCATGCTATGCTCACGACTGAAATTGCCATGTGCCACGTTTAACCATTTGAACCAGACCAGCCTTTTGCCACTTGCGGAAAAGATTAGACAACTGCACACTTTCTGACGGGCTCTTGCCAAGACCGATGAGTTGTCTTGCCTCTTGTGTCGTAATCTGACGGGTAGTGGTGTCAGCAAAATTCATCAGCATCCTCTTAATCATATCTTCTTCTGAAGGTGTGAAGCCTTTGCTGCTTTGACCTCTTAAGGCAGTATCAGCCCAGCGGAGCACAAAAAGATTATCGTCAATGCTAATGACAGGTGTGTCTTCGTGCTTGATCACCTCGTTAGCAATTTTACTATAGTGCTCATCTAAACGTGTCTTTATTTCCGACCATTTACTATCTTTCCACAGCACAAGTGCGACCGCTACCATCCTGTGCAACGGACTGGGTAACGCGGAGTCGTTGAGTTTGCTCATTAAATTTTCTATATGTTCATGTCTATGAGCGTTGTATACCGTTATGCTCCACTGGGCATAGTCTTTGTGTTTGAAAAAATCGATAGTTGGCTCTTCTTTGCCCGCTTCTATCGCTAATCTGAATACGTGTGCCTTACCAGTGCCAAGCTCATCTGTAATTCCTGCGGTGCGCAATACTTCCATCAACAGTTTGTTTTTTGCCATCGTTCGCTGTGAAAACCACTGGCTAGCAAAAATCTCAGCCTCCAAAGGTGCATTGTTGCGCACCATGACGCGATCAGGGTGAATATCAACGATAATTTCACCATGATGACGTTGATAGAGAGTATGGGCAACAGCATTTGCTAAAATTTCCCGCAAAAGTTTCGTAGGGTAAGGCAGCCACTCCTTCAACGCGATGGAGTTGCCTTCGCTAGTAGCACCTTTGCGTTCCGATGCAGTTTGAATATGAACTATAAAACTGTCACGGAGAATTGTGTATAAACCCTTCTCCGTAATATTGCTAGCTGGCTGACCATTAGCATCATAGTGGGCTATACGCACAGGCACATCACCAAATAGAATGCCAGCAGCCATCTTTCTATCTAAACGCATTATTCGCAAAATTTGCGAGGAGCTCAATTGCGACATATCTTTAGGGAAATCTTTTGAGCCGTTATCAATCACCTTCTTGCCAAAATCGAGAACCAACGCACTGTTTACTTCACCCTGCCATGGCAAAGATGAATAGTCATCGCCAGGTAAATGCATTGCTAAGGCAGCGCGTTCACCTGCAGTCATTTCTTCATCAGAGCTCCCTGCACGTTTATATGCACGCCCAAGCCAATCTGTAACATAGGCAGGATTTTGAATTTCTAGCAAGATACAGTAGCCAGCCGCAAAAGATTCGACGTAAGCTTCCTTCACAGCCTGTGAGGGGCTGAGGTGTTGATTTATCTGATCACCAATTGTCGCATAATTTTTTTTAGCCCAGTCCTTGTCCTTGCCGATTAGTTTACCACGGTCATCTACTCCAATTATTACCCACCCACCAGCTAATGATTCATGATTAGCGATGGCAGAGATACTCTTACCATGTTTAGTATTCCATTCAGATTTGAGTTCTAGGCGCGGGTAGGAGATTTCCGACAGGGCACTATGAGCAATTCCTTGCTTGATAGCAGCAAGTGAGGGGCGAGATTGTACTGGTTGATCCGATCCCATAGCGACGACAAGTCGGTAACATAGGGTATGGAATTTTACAACGAATAAGCTCTAAATATTCCGACGACATAGCGACGACATGCTAGCTAAAAAATAAATAAACTCAATTAGTTATCGGCAGCAAGGTGATGAGAATGCACTCATAAACAAGCGACAACATACCGACGACATGCCTATGGGCGCAGCCATATCAAAATGCCTTGCCTGCAGCAACACCATTTATGAGGAGCAAAGCTTGACAACGAGCAAGCATGTTACAGACGTTAGCCATTGAGCAGTGGTAGCAAAAAACGATGGTCAGCACAGACATTCAACGCATTAACGTATTGTAACAATACCTTGCGAGGCTCAAACCCTACCGCCACGGCTGCGGTTTGCATCATCGGCACATCATTTGCCCCGTCCCCAACGATGGCAACCTCGTTTGGCGTGATGCCAAGCTCTTGACACTTGTGTTCCACCCAGACGCGTTTACCTTCACCATCGACGATGCCGTTTTTGCCATCGACGGTGAGCTGCCCATCGACAAACTTGACGCGACTACCTTGACAATCATCAAACTGCAAAGCGTTGCTCACTTCTTTGACTATTGGGTAAAAGCCAGACGAAATGAGAAAAGCTTTTATGTTATTTTTTTTCAAAGCAACTAGCGTTTCTCGAATACCCTTGTTGAAGCGTAGGCGGTGGCTCAATGTTTTGAGTTGATGTGCAGTAGCTTCGCTCAACATCGCGATACGGCGCTCATAGATCTCCCGATAAGAGAGAATACCCGCCATACTTTGTTCGGTTAGTTTGGCAATCTCATGTTCCTTATCTAGAATTTTGGCTAACTCGACGATCGACTCTTCTTGCACAACAGTGCGATCCATGTCGAAAAAAACAGCCTTGATGCGTTGCGTTGTGTCGATGAAGCCACAGCTGATATGGTGTGCGTGGCAATGCAGCCAGAAATCAAATGGTAATCTGCGGAGTTGATCGCTAGGCAATGTCGCAACTAGTAGTGCTGGTGTCTGCCACTCCTGCCAGCTACCCTGCTCAAGAAAACTTCGCATAACACTGGCGTTGTCAGTTACAACTCGTATTTGCCCCACTACCCGTCCTCATGTATTTCATACTAAATCGCCAGCAGCCTACTAACTTCACAGATCAAAAATTTTGCCTGGGTTGAGGATACCCACAGGGTCGAGTAGTTGCTTGATGTTGCGCATCAAATTTATCTCCTCTTCGCTACGAGTTAGATTGAGATACGGCTTCTTCAGCAGGCCGATGCCATGCTCAGCGCTGATACTGCCGTTATATGTGCTAACCAACTCGTGTTGCTCGCGTTCCATCGCGATAATTTTATCGCGATCAGCAGGGTTATTGCTAATGTAATCGATGTGAAAGTTACCGTCGCCAACATGACCGTAAGCGATAATGTCGATACTGGGTGGTCGGCTCGCAAAGCGTTGCATCAGCTCATTTAGGTATTCACCCATGCGTGGGATAGGCAAGGAAACATCAGTGCGTTTGAAAACCTTATACACGCCAACTGCTTCGACTATCATGTCTCGGTATGTCCAAAGGTTGAGGCGCTCTTCGGGAGATTGCGCAATAAGACCATCGCTGACCAACTCATCGCTAAACATCTGCTCGACTACTGCATCAATACGTTCCTGATTCCCACCCTCCAATACGATCAGCATGTAGCAATTGCCATCGAATAACGGTTTCAATTCCTTCAGTCGCCTGACAGCCTCGTAACTGGAGCGGGAGAAAAACTCAAAGGTGTTGACCTGCAACCCCTTGAGATGACACAACTCCAGCGTGCGTAGCACTTTTTGAAAAGTATCGGTAACACAACATAAGGTGGTCGTTTGTGCAGGGAGTGGTTGCAGACGCAAGGTTGCTTTGGTGATGATACCAAGCGTGCCCTCTGCACCGATAAACAATTCCTCCAATGCATAGCCAGTGTTGTCTTTGCGCAATGAACCTTTAAGATTGAGCACTCGCCCATCGGCAAGCACTACCTCCAGCCCTAGCACTTGTTGACGCATACCGCCGTTACGGATGAATTTTTTGCCAGCAGCGTTAGTAGATATATTGCCACCAATCAACGAACTACCTGCTGAGCCAAGATCCAAGCCAAACATCACCCCATGTTCTTTAGCTGCTAGTTGCAAAGCCTGTGTGTTTACACCTGCTTCAACGCTGGTAAACATACCGATGCTATCGATTGCGATGATTTTATTCATGCGTTGCAGCGATAACACCACCTCACCATTTACGGCCATCGCTCCACCCACTAGCCCAGTTCGTCCACCACTTGGCACGACCTTGATCGCTTGTTCGTTGCAGTAACGTAGAATTTCGCTCACTTCCTTTGTGCAACTTGGTAGCAGAATCACTGACGGTCGTGGATTAGGAACGGTGCTCCAATCTTTGCCCATGTGTTCGAGATCGTTTGGTGATTGACGCACATTCTTGTCCCCAACGATACTCTGAAAGTGGGTGATCGCCTCTTGACTAATCTTTTGCATGATTACCCCTAGACATACTTTATGAAATACTCGCCCTCATTCGAGCAAATGTAACTGGTTAGCACAAGTAATTATTATTAGAACGTAAGTATTGATAAGCCAGAGTTAAATAATTTGTTGTTGCTAGCGCGCCAAATGGGGGCGGTCAGTCGTGCCGAACACCTACAGGTGTCCCGCGGTATGTCAAGCCGCGAGACGATGCTTTCCACGTTGATGCGCTGTTAAAACAACGACAACAACATCTCCTTACAAAGCAAGTTTCATGCCAACTTAAACTTTGCCGCATTGACAGGGGTTTTGTTGTTAAGCTCATGTGCAAAGTGTTCCATTTTGGAATATTTGGGGTATTTTTTGCGCCAAAACTGCACACGCGGCATCTATCTCTTAAAACCATTGCTATGAGCGAGACTTAACGCCCGCCTCGTGCACACCATATCCGTATGAGGGCGCTTTGAGTGGATTGTCTGTTCCAAAATGGAACAACTTGGCATGCAGCTCCATTGACGGCAGCACACCATTGGTAAGGAGAGGGTTCTGATTAGCTAAAGGATCTATACAAAACAAAGAACAGCAGCAAACCACCGACCCAAAGTAAGTGCCAGTAGGTGCTCATTATCCTATAGATATGGGGGTGTTGATTCACGTAGTTCAACAAGGCATGGTCAAGGTCGCTTTCAATGATGCCGACCGCGTTGCCGTTAGCACGGGCAGCAGATAATGCCCGCTCTTGTTGATTGACAAAATCATGCTCATCACCGCCAAGATCCGCTACCGCTTGTGCAGGCTCGCGGGTTTTGATGCTATCTACATGCTTGACCACCCAAAGATTAGCGATCATCAGGAGATTGAACAGTATCAGCAGTTTTTTAAAGATACTGCCACTACTCTCGCGTTTAGGCTTATCCTTATCGGAAAATAGCAAACCACCTCCCCATGCACATTCTTATCAGACAAGCATGCTTCTGCATCGGCTACTGGGGAAATTTAATAAGGTTTAGCCACTAGGAAATAGCGCTGGCTTATATAATTACCGACCAGTCGCTGCGGTCAGTATGGTCTCGCAACTCGATACCCCTGTCTTGGAGTTGGCTGCGGATTTGGTCGGCAAGCTGGTAGTTCTTGGTTTGGCGAGCGCGGTTGCGTTGGGCGATGAGCGACTGTAGCTCCGCTTCCGAGATGCCACTATCGTTCAACACAGTTAGCTTTTGCTCGGCAATATGCGCACTCGGTTCAGCCTGCAAAAGCCCCAAACTCTCGCCAAAAAAAGTTATCAACTCAAGATACGAATAAGTCTGCTTACCTGCACGCTGCAAGTCATTTGCCCTTTTGCATGCCTCGTGCAGTAAGGCTAGTGCCATCGGGGTATTTAAATCATCGCACATACAGGCGAGAAAATTCTCCCGCATGCCCTTTACATCATCATCGCTTATATTAGTGGCAGGGGTTGTGGCGTTTTTCGCAAGCGCTTGTAGCATCGCTAGTGTTTGGTAGTAGTAGTAAAGTCGTTTGTGGGTTTGCTTGAAAACTTTCTGTGAGAAGTCAATGTTGGAACGATAGTGGTGCGATAAAATTATCAAGCGCAACACCTCTGGCGACCAGCTTTGTAGAAAGTCTTTGATCGTTATGTGGTTGTGTAAACTTTTGGACATCTTCTGTCCTTCAACCGTCATCAGTCCATTGTGCATCCAGATAGTAGCGTAAGGGCTGCTGTTCGCACACACAGACTGGGCGATCTCATTCTCATGATGCGGGAAAATCAAGTCCTGCCCGCCACCATGAATGTCAAAACTTACACCGAGATGTTTCTTCGCCATCGCACTACACTCGATATGCCAGCCTGGACGACCATGCCCCCACGGGCTAGGCCATGAGGCACTGGCAGTTGTGTCTACCTTCCATAACGCAAAGTCAAGTATATCCTGCTTGTCGCTGGCAACCTCGTTATGCTGCAGTTGTTCAACGTTGCGATTGGATAAACGCCCATAGTTCGAGAATGAACGCACCCGAAAGTAAACATTGCCCGCAGGCGTTGGGTAAGCAAAGTCTTTAGCGCACAGGTCAGCAATCATCGCGATGATGTCTGCAATACATTGGGAGACACGTGGTTCAGCATCGGGGGGAGTTAAGCCAAGTGCCTTGAAATCAGCCGCAGCCGAAGCAATCATCTGTGCAGCTAATTCACTCGGTGGTATCCCCATTTCCTTTGCGCGGGCGATTATTTTGTCATCAACATCGGTAAAATTGCGAATGTAAGTAACGCGATAACCTAGTTTGCGCAAAAAATTGGTCAGAATATCAAAGACCGATGCCTGCATCGCATGCCCGACATGGCAGTGGTCATAAACTGTAACACCGCAGGCATATATCTTGACATGACCATCTTCCAACGGTTGCAGAAGTTCCTTGCGTCGTGTCAAGGTGTTGTAAAGCTTTACTTGGCGCGCTTCCATGCTCAATCAGAACGGCTAACCGTAAGCGGTTTGTCATGGTAGGGAATGTCGAGCGTGAAGTTGAAGTTCGCCGTGCGGCGTGCCCGATCACGCAGTTGCACCTGTAAGGCGACGATACGCCCAGCACTGTCAGGCGGCGGGGTAAAGACCAAGCTGATGAGGTTCTGTTTCTTGATCCGATAAACACTCTCCTGCTGCTTATCGCTCGCCCTGTTCATCGGTAGATTGAGCTCCTCGCCTGCATGGGTGTTTATCTTTGCTAATGCCCAAATAATGCCACGGGCAGCCTTCTTGCCGCTGTTTTTGAGGTTAAATTGCAAGGTAAACTCTCCCGCTACGACAAGGATACGAGGTTGGGTAAGCTCTAACTCCCAACCATCATAGTTGCTCTGTAGGCGTGGGGTCAGCAAACGCTTGTAGGTCGGGTTCGCTATCGCAGGCGACGCATCTTGGGCTGTGTGATAGGCGTTCTCAAACACTTTATCGTAGCGGGTTTGATAGGAAAACAACGCTGCCTTCGTCGCACGCAGGACACCGTTCATCTCATTAGCATCGACGACACTTGCCGCGACAAGATACACCGCCAACAATGACCATAGCAACAACCCTGCCATAGCTGCCAACAGCAACTTCAAATGCACGAGCTTGAGCTTCAGGGAACGTGTGCGTCCATTACCGATAAAGTAAGTGATACAGATCACGTCGTTTGTGTAACGATCAGCCATATTATCAGGTAATTATCCTATATTTCAGCCCTAATGTATAGCTCATCACAGCATTTTACTGCGATGGTCGGCATGCAGGGCGGTGATAATTTCTTGCAGGTCGCCGTCCATGACTGCTGCTAACCGATAGAGGGTAAGATTGATACGGTGGTCGCTAACCCGTCCTTGCGGAAAATTATAGGTGCGAATCTTCTCGCTGCGGTCGCCGCTTCCAACTTGTAGCTTGCGGTCAGCGCTAATCGATTGCTGCTGCTGTTCTTCTGCTTGTTCGTAAAGTTTAGCATAAAGGATCTTTAATGCTCGCTCTTTATTCTTGAGTTGTGAACGTTCATCTTGGCATTCAACCACTGTTCCCGTCGGCTTATGCACGATACGCACCGCCGAGTCAGTGGTATTCACATGTTGTCCACCTGCTCCCGAAGCACGACATACCGAGATTTCCAAATCCTTTTGATCCACTTTGATGTCGATAGCGTCTGCTTCAGGCATTACCGCAACGGTGCAAGCACTGGTGTGGATGCGGCCTTGGGATTCAGTTGTCGGCACGCGTTGCACCCGATGCACACCGCGCTCAAACTTCAAAAAACTGTAAACCTTGTTGCCACTGATCAGCAAAATTATTTCTTTATAGCCACCGTTAGCTGATAAGGTGGCACTCAAATGTTCACACTGCCAGCGCTTCTGTTCAGCAAAACGCTGATACATACGAGTGAGGTCAGCAGCAAACAGTGAAGCCTCTTCACCGCCCGTGCCAGCCCGAATTTCTAACAGGACGTTTTTCTCGTCGTTGGGGTCTTTGGGCAACAGCAGTATCGCCAGTTCTTTCTCGCTGCTAGCTACCCGTGCTTGGAGAAGCTCTATCTCCTCTTTGGCAAGAAGTTTAAGCTCATCATCGGCCTCATGCTTGAGGATTTCCTTGCTGTCGCGGAGTTCTTTTTGGAGTGCCTTGTATTGGCGGTAAGCTTTGACGATCTCCGCTAGTGCGGCATGTTCCTTGCCCAACTCACGCACCGTATCACGATCAAGAGCAGGCGATTGCAGCTGCTGCTCTATCGCATCATAACGATGCTCTACTTCGTCTAGCCGAGCAAACACCTATCACTTCGCTTTTTGCTTCTGCTGCTTGCCGTATTTGCGTTCAAACTTTTCAATGCGCCCAGCAGTGTCTACTAGTTTTTGTTTGCCTGTAAACAGTGGGTGGCAAGCGCTGCATATCTCCACTGTAACCGCTGGCAGCGTCGATTTGGTATGAAACTGCGCACCGCACGCACATTTAACGATGACATCATATAATTGTGGATGGATACCTGCCTGCATGTAAGAGCCTCTCCTTCATCGGTGTTTGCACAAGACTAGCTGTTCATCATGTCTAAAAATTCGGCATTGTTCTTACTTTTTTCCATTTTGTCCAGTAAGAAGACCATCGCATCGACGGTGTTGAGCGGTTGCAGAAGCTTGCGCAGTATCCACATGCGATTAAGAATATCTTTTGGCAACAACAGCTCTTCTTTGCGGGTGCCAGACTTGTTGATGTCAATGGTTGGGTAGATGCGCTTTTCAACCAGTCGCCGATCTAAGTGCACCTCCATGTTGCCAGTGCCTTTGAATTCCTCAAAGATAACCTCATCCATGCGCGAACCTGTGTCGATCAAAGCGGTCGAGATAATCGTCAGCGAGCCGCCCTCTTCGATGTTGCGCGCCGCACCGAAGAAACGCTTGGGCTTGTGCAAAGCATTGGAATCAACACCACCTGAAAGAATCTTGCCTGATGGTGGCACGACCGAGTTATAGGCGCGAGCAAGACGAGTGATAGAGTCGAGCAAAATTACCACATCATGCTTGTATTCAACTAAACGTTTGGCTTTTTCAATAACCATCTCTGCAACTTGAACGTGGCGCTGTGCTGGCTCATCAAAGGTTGAGCTGACCACCTCGCCGCGCACCGAGCGTTCCATGTCGGTAACTTCCTCTGGGCGCTCGTCGATCAGCAGCACGATCAGCACACACTCTGGGTGGTTTTTAGCTAATGAGTTAGCGATGTTTTGTAGAAGAATTGTTTTACCAGTGCGTGGCGGTGCGACGATTAGGGAGCGTTGACCCTTGCCGATCGGAATCATTAAGTCCAAGATACGTGTAGACATCGTGCTACTTGGCCCTTCAACTTCCATTTGAAAGCGTTCTAATGGGTAGAGCGGGGTAAGATTGTCAAAGATAATTTTTTCAAAATCAAGTTCAGGCGACTTGCCGTTTACTGTTCCCACCTTGAGTAGGGCGAAATAGCGCTCGCTGTCTTTCGGTGGGCGAATTTGACCCGACACGGTATCGCCAGTGCGCAGGTTAAAGCGCCTGATCTGCGATGGTGAAACGTAGATGTCATCAGGGCCAGGCAGGTAGTTGTAGTCGGGAGCACGCAGAAAGCCAAAGCCATCAGGCAATGTCTCTAACACCCCCTCGCCGTAGATATAGCCACCCTTCTCTGATTGTGCTTGTAAAAGGGAAAAGATTAGCTCCTGCTTGCGCATGCTATTAGCGCCCTCTACGCCAAGCTCTTTAGCCATTTTGTTGAGGTCAGCGATACGCTCGCGCTTGAGGTCTTTGAGATTTACCCGCTTGTCCTCACTGCCTGTGGGCATACTGTTGCCTTGCCTTTCCCTATCCAATCCAATTCTCCACGAGAGTTTTAATAATAGATGTCCTGAAGAAATCTTTCGTGATCGCGTGAACCGCGTCCGCTGTACACAATCAACGAAAGTGAGACACAAGTCAACCGTTTACATTAAAGACATGACTCTCTCAAGTTCTTTTAGTTTTCAAAATGATATTGACAAAAACCAACAAGCCTCTATACACAACCGCTATCATGATTGTTAGAACTCCAATGACAGCGGTAGTGGTGCTTGCTCTAGTGTTGACGCTATGTTTTGTGCGTCCAGCTGCTGCTGCTCCCAATGCATTTACCAGCATGAGCAGGGTTGCTAAATCTACTTTTGGGCAGCAAGCTCGCGATGTTATCGGCAAGATGACCGTGGCTGCCACTGGTCTGCTGTTGTTGTGCAACACGATAGCTTGCAATAACGTGCGGGACACCTCTTCTGATCGCCAAACTGCGCGTCAAACGACAGAACAGACGCTAACTTCACCTGAACTCGCACAAGCATTACATAATGATTATCATGGCAAGGAAGTGCTTTTTATCAATGATTTTGGAGAATTAGCAGAAGGGCTTGCTCATAAGAACAGTAGCGCTGACTGGTTTTGGGTTAGTATTGATAATGGTGGGGAAGTGCCAATCTATGAGCATGAGATGGTTGGGATGCTCGCACCTGACCATGAGTATGTCGGCACGGCGTTGCTCCTGCCGCCTCTCGATGGCACGGGCAAGAACTTGCTAAGGAACATGCGGGCGATCATTGACCGTGTATATGTTACCAATCAACTCGTCGTTGAGGGTGTTTATCAACATGATGCTGCAGGCGACAATGAAGGCACTTGGAGCAAACGCTCCGTAGCTCGTGCGATACCTACTGGTTATGCGATAACTATAACCGCAGGTGTGGAGCATGATGGCAGGTCAATCACTTTCCACACGCCGTTCAGTCTTTTGATCACTGAAGGTGATATCTACAATCTTGAGTAGTAGGCAAGGTTGCCGCAGATGTCTAATTGCTAGCTAGGCAACGACAGCTTGGCAAAAACAATAAAAAACCAAACACAGTTGACATAGTTCTTTCGGTGATTACATTGGACTATGGGGGCGCAATGGTTTCGACAGGTGCGCTTGACTGGTATAGGAGCATGTTCGGGCTTGGAACACATCCCGATAAAAAGGTGTTCTGCTGCATAATTGGCAACAATTTTGCACTAGCAGCCTAACCATAGGCTGCCGCCGTCTTTAAGGGTGCTGGTCTCTTTTAGTTCGGTGTCGTTTACCAGCTAGCTTGTTGGCATTTCCGTCTGTAGTGTCGATAGGTTAAATTAATCAGGCTACGTCTTGTCACGACTGAACGTGGGAACGGCAAGAAGGAGATTTAAACACGTTTCTAAACATGTAGAGCCTCTGCTGGTGGCTATTTGGACGTGGGTTCAATTCCCACCGCCTCCATTACCGTAAAAATAAACGTGCCCAGAGGCACGTTTATTTTTACGGGCTAACAGGTCGCCGATAGGCGTATGACGATATGCAATTTGCGACCACACCCCCGTTAGGGGATGTGGGTATGTTGTTGAAGATAAATTTCAGACTCACCTTTGCTGTTCCTAGAGGCTTGACAACGATCTTTTGAAATAACTGCCTGTAGGCAGACTTGAGAGAAACCAAATCCTTCTTTCTGATGTAATCGATAGCCTTGTTAATGTGCTCTAATCCTTCATTTTTGCTGGGGTCTTGTGCCGCCATTGACCTTCCCCCCGAAAGTTAGTTCAGTTGCTTGATTAACTCCATTGTGTGATT
>JAPPIL010000176.1 GCA_028877195.1 Pseudomonadota bacterium | reverse complement strand
CCCCCCCCCCCCCCCCATACAAACAAAAATAGGCATTACTTATGCAACAAAGCCGGTAGCTCCAGTATCCCAGATCGCCATCGCCTCATACCTACGACCAGTTAGGTTTGGAGCAGGCAAGGCAAGGTTAGCTGCTACGACAAAGCAATCCGAAGCTAGCTCCTTCATCAACTCATCGCTTTGAACATTGAACGCAAAGTGTTGAAGTTCATCTATGCTTATCTTTTTCATGTTGCCACACGAGAAAAAATGGCAGGTTCATCCACTTCAACTACTTTCTTTACCAAGAATGTCCCCATTTGATGTTTTTTCCTCAATGCTGCTTGCACTGCCTCTACTTGGTTGTCATAACCACCAAAATAGTCATCACCGACGATAACTACGTATTTTCCCCGATACTTTTTTAGCAGGAGAAGCTTGTTCTTTTTGTAGAATTCCAGTTCTTTGCCTAATTTTTCCATGCCAAGCACCCCTCGCTAACAACCGCAGCACATGTTATCGGCAAGCATCAGGCGATGGCTAGTCCTTTTGTCGGCGATGCCCTCGCCGCTACAGCTGCAGGGTAGGTAGCCGACAGTGAACTCAAGAAAAGCGCGAGAATACCTATAAGCAAGTAGTCTTGCCACAGAAAACGCACTGCCAACGCATTCAACACATAGATGTCCGTCGGCAAAGGAATTGGCATCTTATCAAGTAGCAACAGCGCCGCTAACCCAAAACTCATGCCTAATGCTGTTCCCACCGCACCGATTAACAGCCCCTGCACAAGATAAACCTGAAAGGTGCGACGCTTACAGATGCCAAGTGCCCGTAGCAACGCAATCTGGCTGCGCCGATAAAAGACCGTCATCATCATCGTGCTGCCGATGGAAAATGATGCCACCAACACTACTAACAGTAAAATCGCGCCCATCGCAATCCGTTCAAGCTGCAGAGCAAATATTACCGCCTCGTTGTTTTCTTGCCAAGTTACAGCTCGTAGCGGTGTGCCAGCCAAGTCAAACATGCTACTTTTCAATTCATCGGGGTTAGAAAAATTCATCGCCACCCCCGACACATACTGCTCGGTATCCAAACTTGGGTCATAGTCAGGCATAAACTTACGACCTGCGGCTAGCGTTACAACCGCCCACTTCTCATCGTAATTAAACAGCGTCGTCGCAAAAATTCCAACGACCTCAAACGCACTCGCAACTGCACCGACTTCGCTGCCCGTATGCCGATTAGGGTTGAGCACCAGCAGTGTATCACCAAGTTCAACACCAAGCTGATAAGCTAATCCCTCTCCCAGCATAATTTGCGGCTGCGCATCAGCACTGCTTACACGCTTGACAGTAGAGCCAAATAATTCTAGCGGGCGTTGAAACCCCCAAAGTTTGCTGTTCGAGTCTGGGTCAATCGCAAACAAAGTAGCAGTGGATAAATGGCGCTCGTTTTTCAACACCACATCGCTGCGGATATATGGTTGTATCGCCTGCATGTTTGGAAACTTGTCTTTGAAGAATGATAGGGGGTAGCGCTGCATACTGAAACCGAGTGCTTTATCAGTGCGGCGCTGCACCTCAACGTGCGGTGTGCCTTCATACATGCTCTGCCGCAAGCTGCGCGCCAACCCACCCATGATTGATAACACAACCACAAGCGCCATCACCCCGATCGCCACCCCGCCGATCGAAACGTTGGTCATCACCGATAAACCAAAACCGCGACGTGGGTTGCGAAGATTCCTCCATGCCAGCCAGATGGTATGTCTATTCACCATATATAATCACGCATAGCTAACAGATTTAGACAAATGTAAGGCTGGCATTGCTTGACCAGTCTCGCCTAGCGGCGGCCAGATGGTATGTCTATTCACCATATATAATCACGCATAGCTAACAGATTTAGACAAATGTAAGGCTGGCATTGCTTGACCAGTCTCGCCTAGCGGCGGCCAGATGGTATGTCTATTCACTGTTGACTGTCCCCGCCATGACTAAAACTGTGCGAGGGTGAATTTAGCTGCTACTTCACGTAACTCAAGTCCACTCAATACAGGGCTGATGACTAGCTTTGCTCCCAGCAATTGCGGGTCAGGCACATAGTTCAAACGCTCGGACATGTCAGTGGATGAGTAGTTGGGTTCAGGCATCAAGAGCGGCGAGAACACCACATAAGACCCAACTAAAGCACCACCGAGAAACCCAATCGCCGCCCCCCGATAGAGGTAGGAGATGTGTTTGCCTGGTTTATCGGTAAAAGCCAGCATCGCCGCCCCAACTGCTGCACCGATTGCCGTTGAATAGCCTGCGATAACGATCAAGTCATGCATTTTATGCGGGTCAACCACTACTTCAGCTCTTGCCTTGCCTGCAACTAAAGCAACTGACAGCCCAGTGCTAACTACGCCAACCAAGAGCAACCGCAAAGCTTTAGCTAAATACACGGCTGTGAACAAGTTCAAAGAGTTTGATTTATACATAAGTTCCTCGCTTGTTTATTTTGCTCATGTATTGTCATGCAACTGCATATTCAATGCAAACTCTTTTGTGTTGAGGAGACATTCTACCGCTCCCGTGCTGGAGTTGCGTCGCCAGAGTAAATTAGACTTGCCTGCCATCTCACGAGCTTTAACGATTTTGCCATCTGCTAACTTCACCTTCGCCCCTGCAGTAATATACAGCCCTGCTTCAACGATGCAATTATCCCCCAACGAGATGCCGATACCTGCATTTGCACCAATCAGACAATCCTTGCCAACCGCAACAATTTGCGCATTACCACCCGACAATGTGCCCATTGTGCTCGCACCACCACCGACATCAGTGCCAGCACCGATAATCAAACCTTGCGATATTCGCCCTTCAATCATGTTTGGCCCGATTGTGCCTGCATTGAAATTGATAAACCCAGATGGCATTACCGTTGTCCCCTCACCCAAGTAAGCCCCCAACCGCACCCTTGCACTGTCGGCAATCCGAACCCCAGCAGGCAACACGTAATTCAAAAGTGGCGGAAACTTGTCCAACGCATAAACTTGTAAATGTTCACGCCCTTGACTAGTGGCAACGCTTTGCCTTGCCGCAAGTAGCGCTGTCTTTAGCTCAGCAACACTGATTGCACCCGCACTCGTCCAAGCGACGGTCGGCATAATGGTGAAAATTCCCTCTAGGTTGAGTGTGTTCGGCTGATACAGTCGCATAGACAGTAGGTGCAATTTCAAATAAGCACTCGGAACATCCCGCGGCGGCAGATCAGCACCAAGATAACAGGCTAACGCACAATTCTTGGCTGTCGGAGTAAAGCCTGCGAACAAGTCCTGCGTTTCCGAGCTAGTCAGTTCCCGATACCCACAGTTCTGCTGTCGTTGGGCAGGGGGAAATAATTTAGATAGTAGTTTTGTGTCAGGGCAAGTCTGTATTTCAGGGTAGAAAACTTCCAATACCTTGCCCTGCTGGTCTTTGCTGGCGATACCGAATGCCAATACATTCATCTCATTTTATCCTTCACGTCGCTGCTGGTTGCTTGATCCGCAACAGATGGAAAGTTTTTTTACCCTTGCGCAAGACGATAAACTGTCCCGCCAGCAAGAAGCTGGCATCGACCTGTAAACCAACATCAGATACCCGCGTAGCATTGATATAAACCCCACCCGCACTGATGTCGCGCTTTGCCTGCCCGCGGGAAGCGCACAACCCGCACATAGTCAAGAGCTCGGCAATACCGACACCTGCGGACAACGGCGCTAAATCAATGTTTGTGCAAGGGGTATCAGCAAACCTTGTCTGTAACTGCTCTGCGGTCAAGTCAGCGAGCTTGTCTTTGGCAAAAAAAGCCGCGGTCATCGCCGTAACCTTTGCCAACTCGCCCTCGCCATGCACAAGTTTCAGCATTGCGGTGGCAAGTTGCTGCTGTGCTTGGCGCAGTTCGGGTTGGCTTGTCATCGCAGTCGCTACCGCTTCCAATTCAGCACGGCTGATGTCCGTTAGCTGGCGCAACAGGAGCAGAGCATCAGCATCGCTAGTGCGCAAAAAAAACTGATAGAAGTCATAGGGGCTGGTTCTGTCCGCAGTTAGCCAGACGTTGCCAGTCGCGGTTTTGCCAAACTTACGACCATCGCTTTTCGTCAGTAGCGGGAAGGTCAAACCATATACGTTAGCCGTAGTATCGCTTGCCGTGTCTGTGCTTGCTGCGTTGATAAGCTTGCGGATAAGTTCAACCCCTGAAGTGATGTTGCCCCATTGATCCGATCCCCCAATTTGTAGATTGCAGCCATAGCGTTGATATAATTGATAAAAATCGTATGACTGCATCAATGCATACGAGAACTCGGTGTAAGAGATACCCTGCTCACGCGTTTCAAGTCGCATGCGCACCGATTCTTTCGCTATCATCGCATTGACTGAAAAATGTTTACCGACATCACGCAAGAAGGAAATATAATTGATGTCCGCAAACCACTCGTAGTTATCGACGATGCGTGGCGGATTGCGCTCGTCATGGAGAAATTTAGCGATGTAAGTGCGCAACGCCTGACAGTTGTGAGCGATAGTTTCCTTGGTAAGCAGCAGACGCTCCTCATCTTTGCCACTGGGGTCGCCAATCATACCTGTCGCACCGCCAAGCACGGCGATTACCTGATGACCTTGACGTTGTAAACGGCGTAGCAACAATAGCGGCAAAAGACTGCCGATATGCAAACTGCTGGCTGTCGGATCAAAGCCACAATATAAGGTAAACTTCTGCTCGGATAGCTTCGGCAAGAGGGTTGGACAGGTCTTGTCTTTGACCAGTCCTCGCCACTGCAGTTCCTCTCCTAGTTTCATTTTTGTTTGCCGAGGAACGTTCGGCTTCGCCAGACGCTGCGCTCACTTGGAAAAACCAAGCAAGCTTGATTTTTGCCTCGTTTCACTTGCGTTCCCTTCATCAGCACCTCCATCCCCTGACTCTGATAAACCAAGCATCTGTTTTACGGACAAACACAATGCGTCTTGTCGCGGACAACTGTGAGATAGCTAATGCCGATGTTTGCCAAAGCCCCTCTGTTAAGCGCAAGAGGCGGGAGTGCACCCAAGTTGTTGAGACACAAAAACTCATGGCGTGGAGACATTCAAAGAGAAAACTGTCGCGTGAGTAACGTGTCTAGGATACGGGATGTAAGGTGCTAGATCATCGGTCGATATTTTGGGGGGTGGGTCTGTGCTCATAACAAACATCTGCGTTTGGACAGTTTTCGTCATGTCTCGTAGACGTGAGATTTTGTGTCTCAACAACTTGGGTGCACGAAGCAAGGTAAGATAGGGGGGAGAGCACGAGAGGGGGAACGCCTCTCGTAAACAATGAGATAAAGCTATCCGCATACATACATCCGTCTCGTTGTTATCTCGTCATCAACATCTTGACGAGTTTAATGAGGCTTGCCTTTGCAGGCGACGATGGGAACACCGACAACAGCTCAATCGCTTGTGCGGTATGATTGTGAGCTAGTTCAACGGTGCTCTTGACAGTATTGTGGGCATGCGCAAGTTTTTTAATTTCTACTAAATCAGCGTGTTTGATCGGCGATTGACTCGCCGCATGCCGTAGGAAAGTTTTGGTTTCAGCATCGCCGCGTTGATAGAGCAAAATCATCGGCATCGTTACCCGACCATTAGCAAAATCAGCAAGGCGATCCTTATCCATCTCTTTGCTACTGTAGTCGAGCGCATCGTCAACCAATTGAAAAGCGATACCGATATTGTAGCCAAAGCGGTAGCAGGTTTGACGCTGGTCAGCGCTACCGTCGTCATGCATTGCCAAAATTGCAGCCGACATACAGGTAGCAGCAAGCAGTTCAGCCGTTTTGTAGCTGATCACCTGTAGATACAACCCCTGTTCCATATCAAGGCGAAACAGATTGTCTAACTGTAGCAGTTCACCTTCACTCATACGCTTGATGGCATGGGCATAGGATTTGACGATTTCGAGACTACCAGTTGCAGCCATCAATTCACTCGCATGGGCGTAGATCAAGTCGCCGACCAAAATGCTTGTCCTATCCCCCCATTTGCTGTGCACAGTCGGTTGGCAACGCCGTAAAGTTGAGCTGTCAACGACATCATCATGTAAGAGGCTAGCTGTGTGGACATACTCACTGACGGCTGCCATCGGCAACAGGTGCTTGCCTTGATAACCCAACAACTTACACAGAAAAAAGAACAGGCTGGGGCGAAATTTCTTGCCCTCGTTGGCAAATACATAGTCCAGCACCTTGTTCGGCAAAGCGCTGGTGCTAATCGTTTGCGAGCGCAAATAAGAACGAAAAGCCGCAATATCCGCTTTGATTACAGAAAGATGCGATGCAAGGGCAGGCAATGACTGTGATAACCAGGTGCCTTGCAATCTCTTTTCTGTCAGAGACAGCAATCCCACTCCTCTTGACAAATGCTACCAGCAGTATCTAAATCATATCTAAATACCGTGGGCTGTGTTTAGCACAGTTTATGCGAACACTCTAGTGGTAAGGCAATCACCTTTTGACCCCTCACCATCACATCACCCTCTGTGCACCTGTGCAGTTGTGTTAATAATCAAGGAGTAATGACCCTTTGACTGCCGCTATCTCAATAAGAAATATAAATAGCACTCACCCCGCGGTCGTCTATCGTTTTTTACAGGAAAAGTCGCCTGAATTATCGCTACAACTTCTGCCGTTGCTAACTGACGAGCAGTTTATCCGTCTGATTGACTATGACATCTGGCGCAAAGACCGCCTCTCACCACTAGCTGCGATTGGGTGGCTAAAAATCTATCGTCAAATCAGCAATGCCGAGATGGTGCGCCGCTTCCGTAGTTTGGATGAGGAGTATCAATTGGCGATTATCGCACCGTTGATAAACCTGACGAGCATTGAAGAAATGGAGAAACTTCCTGTCGCTGAACAGGATTGCTACATCAACTTGCCGTGTCAAGAGCTGTGCTATCGAGTCGTTGCGGGTCAACATCGAGATATTCAAGAGTTCCTGCCGCTATTTATGGAGGCGATGCTTGCGCAGGACATCACTTACACCTACTCGCTTCTCCAGCATGCGCAGGGTAGCATTGCCAACGAGCAGGAGGCGCTCATCGCACAGTTTCGCAACGCTAGGATCGCTGAAGATGGCTACTATACTACCGTCGATGCGATGATAATTTTTATTGCCGTTGAATTGGAAGAGTATGAGCAAAAATGGCAGCAGCCTGCACCACCAACTTTGCCTGCATTGCAACCGACCGATGGCAGGCAGCATGATAATTTTTTAGAGCGGGTCATTAGGTTTAGTCAACAGCATAAGCTTTTTAGCGACGAGCAATGGCAAGCTATTCAACTCAAAATCATCGTCTGTGCCAACACGCTGTGCGCTGCAACTTATGTTGAAATCAACGACAGTTCCGCTACTCGCAAAGTCCTTGCCCAAACACAAGCAATGCTCGCTTTAGCTTTGGATTATCTGGCAGCTGGTGTAGCTGAAGAAGCGGCACGCATATTGGCTGCTGAACAAGCGCAGACTCTGTTTCGAGTCGCAATGACGTTAGTCGCACGTTTACAGCAACCCTTGCTGGCAACGATGCATCGCTGTTCTTTGCCGCAAACGGAGAGGTTAAAGCGTTTGCTTGCTACGCACAAATGGCAAGCGTTGGCAGACTTGATAGACATTGTGTATCTTGATTTACTTGGTATCGCTAATGTTGAATTGCTAAAAGCGCTGTTCTCGTATAGCCCAACAGTAGTTATAGATGGCAAGCTAAGCGATGTGCACAGTATGTCCAATTATCAGCAGATAGCGGCGCAGGCAAAGGAGTTAGCAGATAACATACTACGGTTGGAATATGGCAACTACTTGAATCAAAGCAGCACTAGCCAAGGGCATACTTATGATATTTAGTGAGCGTGATTTATCGCAACTCAACGATAGGTTTAATGCGCGTTTTTATGACCAACGCGGCAAGCGCTTCTTCACCACCGCAGCGCAGGAGTGTGATGATCGCACTAACAATGACCATGCCCGCAAGATATGGGTGCAATCCTTGTTGAGCAACAGCTCGGAGTCATTCCATTATGCGGTGGAAGCTTTTGCCACCAAGCATGATAGCAAGCATCAGCGTGCCCAAGCGTTTTTTCTCCTCGCTTACATCGATTCCTACTGGGAAGAGTATTTTAGCGCTGATGAGAATGTTTACTTGCCGATTGATTGGACAGAGCACTGTTATCAAGAGGAAGTTTTTTTCATCAAGGGACAAGTCCTCAATCTTAAAGCAGAACGATTAGCGGACGAGCTTCTGGCTGCCCATGACGCGAGTGATGGTTAGGCAACGAAGTCGGGGGAATACCTCAACACAAATAAAGATGTTGCTAGCGATACCTCACATGGCACAGATCGCTAGACGAGCACACACTCACCCGCAGGTGGGCGCATATTGTAGGAAGAGGACATCACTGCCCCGTAAGCACCAGTGTTGGCAATAAGCAACACATCGTTAGCTGACACCTTTGCCAACTTACGACCACGACCGAGTTTATCGCCTGACTCACAAATAGGCCCGACGACTTCCACCAACTCCTGCTCCTGCTTGCCAGTGTGCCAAGCGGTAAGATTTACTATCTCGTGATGAGAGTCGTATAAAGCGGGGCGAAGTAGGGAGTTCATGCCTGTGCTGATACCCACAAAAGTGATGCCATGTTTATGCTTGAGTTGATTGACTCGTGCTAATAGCACTCCAGCCGCTGCGACAAGGTAGCGCCCAGGCTCAATCCAAAGTTCATACTGCGGATGCTGTTGCTTAAACTTCGCTAACGAAACTGACACCTCTTCCATATCGAGTGCCTGATCGTGGCGATGTTCGGGGATACCAAATCCACCACCAAGATTAAGAAACTTTAACTGCGGGAACAATGCCCGTAACGCAACCAACCGTTCAGCACGCCAACACCAATCATGCGCAGTCAGGATACCACTACCAGCATGAGCGTGAAGCCCTGTGATTTTTATGTCATGCTGCTTTGCCACCGCCGCCGCCTGTTCACAGTCCGCAGGCGCAATCCCAAACTTTGAATATGTGCCCCCCGTCATCACATGCTTATGATGACCACGACTATGACCTGGGTCAATGCGTAGAATTATCTCCTTGCCAGCGAAGATATGACCCCACTGGCGCAGAACATAGAGATTATCCACCGTCAACAAGTAATCTCGTGCTAACGCATACTGGTATTCTTCGGCTTCGCAAAAGTTAGGTGTAAAAAGAACCTGCTGTGCGCGCAGTTGCGGCACAGACTTGGCAACATGCTGTAATTCACCGACCGAAACACATTCAAAACCGATGCCAGCCTGATGTAAGTGCGTCAATAATTGTGCATTGTGATTAGCCTTAACCGCATAAAAAATACGATCAACAGCCGTTAAGCGCCGCAAGTTCTGCACCGCTGTAGCAACCACCGACAGGTCGTAAACATACAAGGCTGGGGTGTCGGCATCGATCAACGCAAGCAAATCCTTACACCTGTCATGCCACCAGTGATGCGTTTGCTTTTGCTCTTGTAGATTCAACCAACTGTCGCCAAACACCGCATCGCCATGCGTATCGCTAAACAGTATCTGATGAATCTTATGCAGGAGCCGATGACAGTATTCTAACGGCACAACAAACGTCAAGTTGAGGTCATTCGCTGATTGGGTAACGAGATTGACTGGGTAGTTATCAAACAAGTTAAACACTTCACCCAAAGTATAAAGAGCATTCCTGATATTTGTACCGATCAGACTTATCGTCGCACACTGTGTTGTCTTTTTGACCCGACAAAACTTTTGTAAATCATGCATTAAGTTGCTTAACTCATATTCACGCTCGGCAGCGATGTTATCCAACGACACGCAAACACTCGCTTCAGAAGTAGAGATCAAGTCAACGGAAAAATTATTCTGTTTAAAGCAAGTGAATATGTCCGCTAAAAACCCCGACTGCCGCCACATCTTGATGCTTTCCATGTGTAAAAGCATGACATGCTTCTTGACCGTTATCGCTTTGATTCGTGCAGTCGTCGTCTTCGGAGCGCTAGAAATTTCCGTGCCTTTGGCATGCCTGTCTAAAGTCGAATGCATCGACAAAGGAATGCTTTGCTTGATAAGCGGCGCTATCGCACGATGATGTAGAACTTTCGCCCCCATCAGGGCAAGCTCTTGCGCTTCCTTGTAATGTAAATCTTTGATCAGTTTTGCCTCTGATATTTGCCGCGGGTCAGCAGTATAAAAACCAGGCACATCACTCCAAAGCTCACACCGCACTGCCGACATGCCTGCTGCGAGCAAAGTCGCAGACGTGTCCGAGCCGCCACGCCCAAGCAAAACGATTTGGTCAGCGTGATTGCGAGCGATAAACCCTTGGGTAATCAATAATCCACCAGCGCCTAGTAATGCCCGCTCTTTAGCTTGCGGGCGATAGATACAAGGGGTGTTGAGAGGATTGTCCTCTTGCGCAAGCAGTAGATTGGCAGCGGCAATCCAAGTGGCATTAAACTTTTGTAGGAAACGAACCCCAAGCCAAGAAGATATAATCTCACCATAAGACATGACCTGCGCCCAAAGCATCGGGGCGACGACGTTATCCACCGTCTCAAACAACTGGCGTAGTTGGTCAAAGTGGGTGTTGATAAAATCTTTATCTTCTATCCCAAGCTCGGTAGCTAAACGTAGATGTTGCGCAATGAGGTCGTCAAACAGTTCATTCGCACTGTCTGTCTTGGGTAGTGGGGCAAAGCGTAGAAGTTGTTCGAGTTTGTTTGATACTTGTGATAAAGCCGAAACTACCACGACCACCCGCTCATAACTGGCGATGCGTTCTGCAATTATCTCGCTGATCATTTGCCAAGAGGAAGCGGTAGCGACTGATGTGCCACCAAACTTAAGGACTATCGTGCGCATCGTTTTCATTCAAGCGTGGCAAGAAGGGCAAGCAAACTATCCTGCTGTTTACGTAGCGTTGCTAGCGGGGGTTGTGCCTTCCTTGCCTTGCCATTGCTGATAATCGTAAAAGCCACCAAACCATGCTGTTGTGAACGATAAAAGCCAGCCAACCCCGCAACCGTATGAGGATTAGTCAAAGTTCCAGTCTTAACTCTTATCATACCCTCGTGCGCAGTTATACGGTCAAGCATCGTTCCCTCTAAACCGTTGGCTGGCAGAGCGGCGATGAAATCGGGGAACAGACGCATGTCCTGTGCGACATAGACCAACAACTTGGTTAGCTGCGCAGCACTGAAGCGATTTTTGGTCGTTAAGCCTGAACCATTATGGAGGCTAAAATTTGATTTGATGCCAACTTTGGTCTGTAAAAAACTACGCACAGCTTGAATACCAAGTCCATCAGCGTTGCTTTCACGAGCTTTGCTAGTGCCGAGTTTTTTGATCAGCATATCAGCGATATAGTTGTTTGAGAAAGTGTTTAGCCCCTTGACGATATAACTTAAGGGGTAGCCCTTGATACTGTATAAGTGGGTGCGTTTGCTGGTCGGAACGGTATTATTCAAAACCTTGATGCCCCGCGCCGCTAAAAATCCCTGCACATACTCGGCGGCAATCCGCTGCGGGTTGGTAATCGAACGATAGATAAGCATGGGCTCACGTTGGTGTGCGATTGTGCCGCTGACGCGGATAAGTATTTTGCCGTCTTTGCTGTTGCTGCGTATTGCCCGCACACGGGTGGTTTTGGCGCTGGTGCGCACACCTTTAGCGATGATTCGCACTGACGGTAAAGCAAAAGGGAACAGCTGCACGCTCGCCCGTTCTCCGACCCGCATGGCTGGGGTAATGCGAATTGCGACGGTGTTGAAGTTAATGCCAAAGGGGGTGATAGGAGCATCATAAGCGTTGTTGCTGCTGGCATAAGCACGGTTGTCAGTTTTGAATAGCTTGTTATCGATTCGTATCTTGCCGTTGATAGTGTTGATGCCCGCGTTAGCGATGTGTGCGGCAAACTCCCACATCGTCTCGGATACGATAAATGGATCGCCACTGCCGACCAGCAGTAGGTCGCCCTCGATACGAGTGCCGTTGCGAGCGCCTGTGTAGTAGACTTTTGTCGTAAACTTGTGCGCTGCACCCCACTTTGCCAACACTGCGGCGGTAGTCGCAAGTTTAGTCAACGACGCAGGGTTCAACAGTTGGTTATGGTTGTGTTGATATAGGGCTTTGCTGTCAATGACGCGGCGAACATCAATGCTATGCGCAACTTGGTAGTCTGCGACTGCGAGACGATGCTTGGGTATCGCAAGCAATCCTAGCAATAGCGAAGACATAATAGTTATGCTGCATAATTTTAGCATGGATAAACATCACCGTGCATGATGAATGATTTTAGCATGAGTGCTGATAAAGAGGCTACGGTGAAGAACAGGAGAGGGGGGGGCGGACTTTGTTGCATAACTAACATCTCTCCTTTTTATCATGCGGAGAGACGT
>JAPPIL010000249.1 GCA_028877195.1 Pseudomonadota bacterium | reverse complement strand
TCTGACAGCGAGCTAACAGTCGCCGATAGGCGACTAGCTTATTCGGATCAAAGCACGTGCCTTTGGGCACATGCTTTGATCCCGATAATACCAAAAACAAACAGTCTTTCTGTGCAGTTGTATTTGTCAGCATAGTTATGTGCTAACTAGAGGTATTATTCTTCAACAAGACCAGGGTAAGTAGCTCCAATTGGTAGAGCGGCGGATTCCAAATCCGCATGTTGGGGGTTCGAGTCCCTCCTTGCCCGCTGTAGTGTATCGCACTAATAACAAGCAACAGGTAAATGGATTGCGATTATGACTAAAGACGACTCCACTTGGCTAAATATCTGTTATGTCGTTGGCACTCTGATGTTGATATACGTGTCTTGGAAGGCACTCAATTCGATCGGTGTGTTTGTTGGTTGGGCTGACGACTACAGTCTTTGGTTTAGTCAAGTAGTGGGGGCAATAAGCGTCGTCGCTGGTATAGCGGTTGTTTACAGCGTTAGAAAAAACAAAGACAATCATGACTACTACCTTGCTTCTATCGCCGAGCTACGCAAGGTAACTTGGCCTACTTGGCCCGACACCAAGAAGATGACGCTTATCGTAGTGGTAGTGGTTGGTATCTTTTCAGTCATTTTGGCTGTATTTGATTTGGGATTTGCTTGGCTTTTAAAGAAGATAATATCATGACCACAGACGAAACCAACGCCAACAACCAAAAGAGCGCGACAGAACAGGCTCAAAAGGCATCAACAGCCCCTGCCACGACAAGTGAGACAAGCGAGATAAGTGAGAAGGGATTGGATCATAAGTGGTATGTAGTTCATACTTATTCTGGCAGTGAGGCAAAGGCAAAGCTCGCACTACAGGAACGCATTGACAAGCTCGGTATGGCAGACCATATCAGTGAGATATACGTCCCCACCGCCCAGATTGAGAAGCTGACTGACAGTGGCAAGAAAAAAACAAGCTCCAAGACACTTTACCCTGGTTACATCTTGGTCAAGATGCTCTACTCGGTTGAGACCCGCCAACTAGTCAACGGCACGCCCAAGATTAGCGGCTTTGTCGGCAATACCCGCAACCCGCGTCCGATCTCCGAGCGGGAGGCTCTACGCCTTACTTCACAGGAAATGGGCGGTGAGAAAGCCGTTGCGGAGGTCAAGGTTATGTATGAGAAGGGCGAGACGGTAAAAATCAAGGAAGGTGCATTTGCTAATTTCAGCGGCACGATCGACGAAGTGCGCCCTGAAAAAACAAAACTGCGAGTGTTGGTAAGTATCTTTGGGCGTGAAACGCCTGTTGAAATTGATTTTGATCAGGCCGAAAAAATCTCCTGATTCTTTGGTCTTGAAGTTTCTAGAGTGGGGCTGTATACCTTCAAACGCTCGGTGGCAACTCGCCTGATACGCAACGAAATGACACGGCGGGCTAACGCAGCGAAAATGTGAGTGTGAGGAAACGCAGCAGCGTGGCAAAGAAGATCGCAGGTCTCATCAAGTTACAAATTCCAGCAGGAAAGGCGAACCCAGCTCCGCCTGTTGGCCCAGCGCTTGGACAGCGCGGTGTCAACATTATGGCTTTTTGTAAAGAGTTCAACTCTCGCACGCAAAAGCAGGAGGGCGATACTCTGCCGACGGTGATTACCGTCTACACAGACAAGACTTTTAGCTTTGTAACGAAATGCCCGCCCGCTGCCGAATTGTTGCGCAAAGCCGCTGCGATCAGCAAGGGTTCAAAGACCCCAGGCAAGGAGTCCTGTGGCAAGATAACACAAGCACAGTTGTTAGAGGTTGCTCGCAAGAAGCGTGATGATTTGAATGCTGAAGATGACGCAAGTGCGATGCGCATTATCGCAGGTTCAGCGCGCAGTATGGGGATTGAGGTCGAGCCGCAAGCAGATTGATGACAGCGGTGTCTGTGCTAGCAAGTGCGCAAGTGAGCAGAAGCAAGAAGCAAACGGATGCGTAAGAAATAGCGAGGTCGAATCGTGGCGCATAAGGCTGGTAAAAAATATCGGTTGGCAGCATCGGTAGTTGAGCGGGGGCGCTTGTATAGCCTTGAAGAGGGTCTCGCGTTAGCCAAAAAAACTTCCTTCGCAAGTTTTGATGGCAGTGTTGATTTAGCTGTAAATCTTGGTGTTGACCCTCGCCATGCCAATCAAAACGTGCGTGGTGCGGTGTCGTTGCCGCATGGGTTGGGTAAGAAAGCACGCATCGTTGTCTTCGCTCAAGGTGAGAAGGCGTTGGAAGCCGAGCAGGAGGGGGTCGATTTTGTCGGAACTGATGACTTGGCTGCTAAAATATCAGGTGGTTGGCTTGAGTTTGACCATGTTATCGCTACCCCCGATATGATGAAAACAGTAGGAACATTGGGGCGAGTGCTAGGGCCGCGTGGCTTGATGCCTAACCCGAAGATTGGCACAGTTACTTTTGCCGTTGCCAAAGCTATTCGTGAACTCAAGCTCGGTCGAGCCGAACTCAAGTGCGACAAGGCCGGCATCGTTCACACTTCTGTTGGTCGGGTTAGTTTCTCTGATGCGCATTTGAAAGACAATGTTGTCGCTGCCATTGATGAGTTGATAAGGCTGAAGCCTGCAGCGGCAAAGGCTACTTATTTGAAACGGGTTTCAATTTCACCGACTATGGGGGCTGGTGTCGCATTGAACCCAGCACAGTTCAGGAAATAGCACACAAGTGAACCTCGCAGAAAAACAAGAACTGGTTGAACAATTACAAGAGCGTATGCAGCGTGCTAATGCCTGTGTATTGGCGGAGTATCAAGGTTTGACTGTCGCTGACCTAACGAAACTGCGGCGCAGCCTTTACCCACATGATGGGGAGTTCAAAATCGCCAAGAACAGGCTGGTCAAGATCGCGCTACAAAACAGCGAACGGTTTGGGGTGTTGCGGGAGCATATGCGTGGGCCTGTCGGGATAACCTACCTATACGGCGATCTCGCACAAGGGATCAAACAAGTGTTAGACTTTCGCAAAGACAACGACAAATTCAAAATCAAGAACGCCGTAATGTATGGCAACCTCATTTCCACAGCGATGATGGAGGAGATTGCTTCGCTACCAAGCAAAGAGGTGCTGCTTGCCCGTTTAGTCGGAACAATAGTCGCCCCGCACCGTCAGTTGCTAACGGTTTTACAAGGAGTGCCGAGATCGTTGGTGCAGCTCACGGCCGCACTGCGAGACAACATAACAGCCAAGTGATACAGGTAATGAGGGTTTTGAGCTAACAGGGAGAAGTAGTATGGCATCAGTAAGCAAGGATCAGGTGGTAAATTTTCTTGAGAATCTCACGTTATTGGAAGCTTCCGCACTGGTTAAAGAGTTGGAGGAAAAGTTTGGTGTTAGTGCCCAAGCCGCAGTTGCGGTCGCAGCAGCACCAGCAGCAGGAGGAGCGGCAGCCGATAGTGCAGCCGAGCAAACTGAATTCACAGTGGTGCTGAAATCGTTTGGTGAAAAGAAAATCAACGTCATCAAAGAGGTCAGGGCATTGACTGGTTTGGGGCTGAAAGAAGCGAAGGAGCTTGTGGAAGGCGTGCCCAAGAACGTCAAAGAAGGTATCAACAAAGAGGAATCAGAAAAAGTAAAAGCCGCTTTAGAAAAGGCTGGCGCAGAAGTTGAAATCAAGTAGTAGCCGCTACGGTCATACCTCTGTCTGAATGCTATTTCAATGTGTTAGTCATTGTGTCATCATGGTCGTGTGTCGTCGTCTGGCAGGTGTGTATTAGTATAAAATCACAGGAGCGAGAATATGTCCTCTCTTGAGGTAAGCTGTGTGCGCCCGCGTAAAAGCTACGCAAAGATTCCGCATTTAGCGAAGATCCCCTACCTCATCGAACTCCAAAAAATTAGCTACGGGTCTTTCTTACAAAAAGATATGCCTGCTGACAAGAGGCGTGATGTTGGTCTTGAGTCGGTGTTTCGTTCTATCTTCCCGATCAAAGACTTTGCTGACACCGCTTCCGTAGAGTATGTCAGTTACAATTTTGATGAACCAAAATACACGGTATCGGACTGTCGGCAGCGTGGCATGAGTTACGCCGCCCCGCTCAAGGTCGTTATCCGCTTGGTTATTTGGGACACCGATAAGGATACGAAAGTTCGCAGTATTCGTGATGTAAAAGAGCAAGAAGTTTACTTCGGTGAGATACCGTTGATGACCGACAACGGCACGTTCATCATCAATGGTATTGAGCGAGTGGTTGTTTCGCAGCTTCATCGTTCATCTGGGGTGTTCTTCGACCATGACCGCGGCAAGGATTCGGTGTCAGGGCGGGTGAGCTACAACGCACGGATTATCCCTTATCGTGGTAGTTGGTTAGATTTTGAGTTTGACACCAAAGGCATCCTCCATGTGCGAATAGATCGCCGCCGCAAGCTTCATGCGACGATACTTCTCAAAGCGATGGGGTATAGTGATGCCGAGTTGTTGGATGAATTTTATCAGAAGGAATTGATCTGTATCAGAAGCGGCAAGTTTTTGCGCAAGCTTGACTACGAGCAAATTCTCGGTCGGCGTGCTGCCTATGACATTGTTGACCCTGCCAACAAAAAAGTAATCATCCGAAGAAACCGTCGCTTCACCGTCGATGCGATCAAGAAGCTCAAGCAAGCAAAGATTGAGTTTCAACCGATTGAACAACCAGAGTTGATCGGCAAAATTATCGCTGAAGCGATCAAAGACAAAAAGGGCGCAGAGGTCGTCAACGTCAACGAAGAACTTGATGAAGAAACATTACAGAAAATTGTCAAGAGCGGTGTAAAAGAGTTCCCGGTGCTTTACATCGATGGCATCAACATAGATATTTCGTTTCGCAACACTCTATTGACCGACAAGGTGGACAATGAGCAGGATGCGCTTTTAGAAATTTATAAACGCATTCGCCCAGGCGATCCGCCGACGATTGACGCGGCGAGAGTAGTGTTCAACAATTTGTTCTTCAACTCTGAACGCTATGACTTGAGTGAAGTTGGTCGGATGAAGATCAATGAACGCTTGGGTCTCGACATGCCGATTGAGAAACGCACGCTTGATCGCCAGGATATATTTGCGACGATCGCTTATCTGCTCAAGGCGCAAGCTGGTAGTGGCTATGCCGATGACATTGATAATCTCGGTAATCGGCGGGTGCGAGCGGTGGGTGAATTACTGGAGAACCAGTATCGCATTGGTTTGCTACGCATTGAGCGGGCAGTAAAGGAACGCCTTCAACTTCATGATGTTGATTCGCTACTCCCGCATGACTTTATCAACAACAAACCCGCGTCGGCAGTGATACGGGAGTTTTTCGGTGGCTCGCAGTTGAGTCAGTTTATGGATCAAACTAACCCTCTGTCTGAAGTTACGCACAAGCGGCGCTTGTCGGCATTGGGGCCAGGTGGTTTGAGCCGTGAGCGAGCTGGGTTTGAGGTGCGCGACGTTCACCCCACTCACTATGGACGCATATGTCCTGTTGAAACTCCTGAAGGGCCGAACATCGGTTTGATTTCATCGTTGGCAACGTATGCGCGGGTCAATCAATTTGGTTTTATTGAGACACCGTATTGTCAGATTAGCGACGGCAAAGTGGATGCCGATAGTGTCAAATACTACACTGCGACTGAAGAGCATGATGACCATGTTATCGCCCAAGCCTCTGTCAGCACTGGTTTTCAGGCTGATGACTTGATCGGCGCTCGGCGTGGTGGCGAGGGTGAAATAGTTCGTGCTGATGAAGCAGACCTCGCTGATGTCTCTACCTCGCAACTCGTATCAGTTGCTGCGTCGTTGATTCCATTTTTACAGAACGATGATGCCAACCGTGCCTTGATGGGTTCAAACATGCAGCGGCAGGCTGTGCCTTTATTGAAAACGAGAGCACCGCTGGTCGGGACAGGCATGGAACGAGCTGTGGCAAGCGATTCGGGAGCATCGGTTGTTGCGAAGCGCGATGGGGTGGTGTTTTTGGTTGAGGCTGGCAGAATACTGGTCAAGACCGATGAAAGCCTTGATAATACCGAAGTAGGCACGGAAGTTGACATCTATAACTTACAAAAATACAAGCGCTCCAATCTCGATACCTGTATCAACCAAAAGCCTATCGTCAAGCGTGGTGATAAGGTGCGCAAGGGCGATATTATCGCTGATGGTTTTGCGACCGAGATGGGCGAATTGGCGTTGGGGCAAAATGTTACCGTCGCCTTTGTGCCGTGGAATGGCTATAATTTTGAAGATTCAATCCTCATTTCGGAACGGGTTGTCAAGGATGACCTTTATACCAGCATTCACATTCAAGAGTTTGAGTGCGTTTCCCGTGATACCAAGCTCGGTCAAGAGGAGATAACTGCTGACATACCCAATGTTGGCGAGGATGCCTTACAAGATTTAGACGAATCGGGGATAATTCGCATCGGCGCACGCGTTGAGCCGAATGACTTGTTGGTCGGCAAGATTACGCCGAAAGGGGAGACGCAGCTATCGCCTGAAGAAAAGCTTCTGCGGGCGATCTTTGGCGAGAAGGCTGGCGATGTGCGTGATACCTCGTTGCGGGTGCCGCCTGGCGTTAGTGGCACGGTTATCGGTGCGAAGGTGTTTTTACGTGAGGGCACTGAAAAGGATGAGCGGCATCAGCAGTTAGAGGAGGAAGAAACTGCTCGCATCCGCAAAAACGAAAAAGATACGATCGCCATCATTATGAACTCGGCTTTGAACAAGATCGCTGCTGTTGCCAAACAAGCCAAGTTATCTGCGGACATCAAGGATGATAGCGGTAAGCCTGTTGCTAACAAAGGCGATGAGATTACTAAAGAACTGTTGAACAAGGTCAGCTACCTGCATTGGGATAAGATTGCTATCGCTGATGCGGAGAGCAATTCCAAAATTCATAAGATAGTTAAGAGTTTGCGCGACAAGATCAGCGAAATCAAACTAATGATTGAGCATGAGTGTAAGAAGGTTACGAAGAGCGATGAGCTTTCCCCAGGTGTCATCAAGATGGTGAAGATTTACGTGGCAATCAAGCGTAATCTCTCGGTCGGCGATAAGATGGCTGGACGGCATGGCAATAAGGGTGTGGTGTCGCGCATTTTGCCTGAAGAGGACATGCCTTATTTAGCTAACGGGCAACCAGTTGATGTGGTGTTGAATCCGTTGGGTGTGCCATCACGGATGAACGTTGGACAAATTTTAGAAACACATCTTGGCTGGGCGGCAAAGAATCTCGGTGAGAAGCTAAACCGCATGCTTGATGACTTCAATCGCAAAGAGGTTGAGCGGCTGGCGTTAGAGGTGTGGGAAGGTGATAAAGAAGTTAGTTCTTATATCAAAGGTGCGGACGATGATTCGTTACAGGCGTTTGTGCGCAAATACAAGGAGGGTGTTCACTTTGCCAACCCTGTCTTTGATGGCGCAAATGAGCAGGAAATCAAACATGTGCTGAAGCTAGCTGGCCAATCTGAAGATGGGCAGGTTGACCTTTATGATGGCTTGACGGGTGAGAAATTCGACCGTCCCGTAACTGTTGGGGTGATGTATGTGTTGAAGCTCCATCACTTGGTTGATGAGAAGATACACGCCCGTTCAATCGGCCCTTACTCGTTGGTAACGCAACAACCGCTTGGTGGCAAGGCGCAGTTTGGTGGTCAGCGTTTAGGCGAGATGGAAGTTTGGGCGATGGAGGCTTATGGCGCGGCGTTTACCTTACAGGAATTCCTGACGGTCAAGTCGGATGATGTATTGGGTCGAACAAGGATGTATGAATCTATCGTCAAGGGTCAGAACATCATGAGTCCAGGTTTGCCAGAGAGTTTCAATGTCTTGGTGCGTGAGCTACAGAGTTTGGGTTTAGAAGTCAGGCTTGTCCGTGATGATAATGAGCAGGTTGACCTTGATTATGTTGACACCGAGTAGCTGCTCGCTTGTTATTGGGTTATCGAGAGGCAAGACTGAAAACAGGTTGGCGTAAAGCTAGAGATCTAGGAGGGGGTGCAGGGGGATGCTTCCCCCTGAAACAAGCAGTCATTCTGTGTAGCTTTGTTTGCTCGCTTGTTATTGGGTTATCGAGAGGCAAGACTGAAAACTAGGAGGACATGCCGTTGAAGGATTTATTGAACTTCTTTGAAAAACCAGTAAACCCCCTGTCTTTCAGTGCGGTAAAAATTTCTATCGCCTCACCAGAGAAGGTGCGGAGCTGGTCTTACGGTGAGGTCAAAAAACCCGAAACGATAAACTACCGCACCTTCAAGCCTGAACGGGGCGGCTTGTTTTGTGCGAAGATATTCGGGCCTGTGCGTGATTTTGAATGTATCTGCGGTAAATACAAACGCATGAAGCATCGGGGTATCGTTTGCGATAAGTGCGGCGTGGAAGTCATTCATTCAAAAGTTCGGCGGGAGCGGTTAGGACACATCAACCTTGCGACACCTGTTGCGCATATTTGGTTTCTCAAATCATTGCCGTCGCGCATCGGTGGTATTCTTGATATTCAGTTGCGAGATATTGAGCGCATTTTATACAGCGAGGCATACGTCGTTACTGATGCTGGTGATGAAGAACAGACAGGATTACAGATTGGTCAGGTAATTTCGGAAGATGAATGCGAGGAACTCTATCAAAAGCTTGGCAACGGTGCGTTCAAGGTAGGGCTTGGTGCGGAGGCATTACAGGAGCTACTTGCTGGACTTCGGGTTGAAGAAGTGGCGCATGATTTGCGAGAAAAACTCAAGGCGGTAACTTCCGAGACCCAAAAGAAGAAACTTCAAAAGCGTCTCAAGATCATCGATGCCTTTGATCAGTATGACAATAGTGGTAACCCGATAACTAAACCAGAGTGGATGATGCTTTCGGTGATACCTGTGTTGCCACCTGATTTGCGCCCGCTTGTGCCACTAGAGGGTGGTAGGTTTGCGACATCTGATCTCAATGACCTGTATCGTCGGGTTATCAATCGCAACAATCGTCTGATGCGCCTTATTGAGTTGAACGCTCCTGATATTATCATTCGCAATGAGAAGCGCATGCTTCAGGAGGCGGTCGATGCCTTGTTTGACAACGGTCGGCGCGGCAAGGTTTTTACGGGGCCGAACAAACGTCCGTTGCGTTCATTGTCTGACATGTTGAAGGGCAAGCAGGGGCGTTTCCGCCAGAATTTATTGGGCAAGCGGGTGGACTACTCTGGTCGTTCAGCGATCGTTGTCGGTCCTGACTTGAAGCTTCACCAATGCGGGTTACCGAAGAAGATCGCCATCGAGTTGTTTAAACCCTTCCTCTACAACAAGCTTGAGGAGCATGGGGTTGTTTCAACGATCAAGAGTGCAAAAAAACTAGTGGAAAAAGAACACCCTGAAGTTTGGGACATTCTAGAGGAAATAACGAAGGAGCACCCTGTTCTCCTCAATCGTGCTCCGACATTACATAGGCTTGGTATCCAAGCGTTTGAGCCATTGTTGATTGAGGGTAAGGCGATTCAGTTGCATCCGCTTGTTTGTTTTGCTTTCAATGCTGACTTTGACGGCGACCAGATGGCGGTGCATGTGCCATTGTCGATTGAGGCGCAGATGGAAGCGAGGGTGTTGATGATGTCTACGAACAACATCTTAAGCCCTGCTTCGGGCACGCCGATCATCGTGCCATCGCAGGACATCGTGCTTGGCGTTTACTATTTGACGAAGGAAGACGTTGGTGCGCTCGGTGCGGGACGAGTATTTTCAAGTCCTTTGGAGGTGCGAGTCGCATACGACCACCACCAACTTGGTTTACAAGCGCCGATTCAGGTGCGGTTTCGCAATCGCAAGGTTGCGACAACGGTAGGTCGAGTGCTGTTATCGGAGGTGTTGCCAGAGGAAGTTGACTTTGATTTTATCAACATGACGATGGGCAAGAAAGAACTTGCCGAATTGATCAACATTACATTTAGGCGTTGTGGTCATAAGAAGACCGTGTTGCTAGCGGATGCTTTGCGGGCAAACGGTTTTCGCTACTCTACCACTTCGGGGCTATCCATATCTATCAACGATATGGAAATACCTGCTGACAAAGAGCCTTTGTTAGGTGAAGCCTACGAGGAAGTAAAAAACATCAAGGAGCAGTATTCAGAAGGTTTGTTGACAGAAGGTGAACGTTACAACAAGGTCATCGATATTTGGGCGAAGGTTACCGAGCGGGTAGCGGACTCAATGTTTTCAAACATCGCCAAGACCGAGAAGATTGATCACACAGGCAAGACGGTGCAGGCTGATAGCGAGAATTCAATCTTTATGATGGCTGACTCTGGGGCACGTGGCTCGGCACAACAGATCAGGCAGTTAGCTGGAATGCGCGGGTTGATGTCGAAACCTTCAGGCGAAATAATTGAGACTCCGATTGCGGCAAACTTCCGTGAGGGTTTGAGCGTGTTAGAATACTTTACTTCAACCCACGGAGCTCGCAAAGGCTTGGCTGATACGGCTTTGAAGACAGCAGGGTCGGGCTACTTGACAAGACGTTTAGTTGATGTTGCGCAGGATTCAATTATCTCTGGCATGGATTGTGGGACAAGCGAAGGAGTGGATGTCTCGCCAGTTCGTGATGGTGGTGAAATCAAAGAACCATTAGGTCAAATCATTTTAGGGCGAGTGCTGTGCGAGGACTTGTATGACCCTAGTTCTAAACAAGTGCTTGCGAAGGCTGGCACGTTGGTTGACGAGGAATTAGCTGATCGGGTGGATAAAACACAGATTGAGATTGCCAAGATTCGATCGGTGTTGACCTGTGAGGCGGAGCGAGGGGTATGTGCGCTGTGCTATGGTCGCGACCTTGGTTCTGGTCGGTTAATAAACATTGGTGAGGCTATCGGTGTGATGGCAGCGCAATCAATCGGTGAGCCAGGCACACAGCTAACGATGCGCACCTTCCACTTTGGTGGCACGGCAACGCATAAGATTGAAACCAACAGTGCGGAGGCACGGTTTTCGGGGAAATTACAATTCAAGAACCTCAACACGGTGCGGAATCGCAATGGTGTGTTGGTAGCGATCAGTCGTAACGGTGAGATCAAGGTCGTTGATGAAACTGGTGCGGTGCGGGAGGAGTTTCCTGTTATCTATGGCTCACATGTGTTTGTTGATGAGGGTGGTGAAGTTACTCCTGGCGTGAAGTTACTGGAGTGGGATCCGTTTGCGTTACCGATTATCGCAGAGGACTCTGGTATCGTGCGTTACAATGATTTGATTGAAGGTCAGACGGTTGAGGAACGTGTGGATGAAGTTACGTTCTTGACTCGCAAGGTGGTGATTGAATCTAAATCCGACGGTAAACTAAAACCAGCGTTAGAGATTGTGGATAAGAAGGGCAAGGTGAAGGTTATCGGCGACCGTCGGGAGATGCGGTATACCTTGCCGATCGGTGTAAGTGTCAATGTTGACAATAAGTCTGAAGTTCAAATGGGTGATGTGCTTGGCAAGATTCCGCGTGAAACGACAAAGACTAAAGACATCACGGGTGGTTTGCCGCGGGTTGCGGAATTGTTTGAAGCTCGCAAGCCAAAAGAGCCTTCGTTGATGGCGGAAGTGAATGGCACGGTATCGTTTGGTGGTGATTTGAAAGGCAAGCGACGTTTGATTATCACTGACGATGATGGCAACGAGTTGGAATATCTTGTTCCGAAGGGCAAGCATGTCTTCGTTACGGATGGTGATTATGTGCGTAAGGGTGAGATTTTATCGGACGGTGGTTTAAACCTCCATGACATCCTGCGTATCTCTGGTGAAATTGCGTTGGCACGTTACTTGGTCGATGGGGTGCAGGAAGTTTATCGTTTGCAGGGTGTGAAGATAAACGACAAGCATATTGAAGTTATCGTGCGGCAGATGTTGCGGCGAAAATGTGTTCTCGATGCTGGTGATTCACGGTTCTTGGAAGGTGAACAGGTGGATCGGGTTGAATTTAAGAATACTAATGCCCAACTGGAGAAGGAGGGCAAAAAACCTGCGCAAGCCGAGACGATACTGCTTGGGATTACCAAAGCGTCGTTGGCGACGGACAGTTTCATATCGGCTGCTTCGTTCCAAGAGACGACCAAGGTCTTGACGGAAGCGAGCATCAATTCTCGCACCGATATGTTGCGCGGTCTCAAGGAGAATGTCATCATGGGCAAGCTAATCCCAGCAGGCACAGGCTCGCAGCTGTATAGTGGTATCACTTCAACTTACCCCAAAGAAGAAGAGGATCAACCAGACAGCTCTCCAATCATGACTGGTGATGAATCAAGCGTATCGGCGAACATCTAGTCGTTAACCTCACACTTACAATGAAAGCGGCACTGGCAATTAGGTAGCCAGTGTCTCGCTTATTTTGTGAGCGAGGGCAGCAAGACTCGTAACACGCACGCCAGCACTGGTGGTAAACTGTTCTTGGGCGGGGTAGACGATGAACTTGTGCGTTGCTTGAACATCACGACAGGCTGTGTGGAATCCTTTTCCAGCTTTAGGAGACGTGCTACGTTTGATTTCTATTGCCCATGTTTCACGATCAGGAAAAGTCAGCAGTAAATCTATTTCTGCTCCTGCAGCTTGATAAAAGCTAGCATCGACACTCCCACGGGTCA
>JAPPIL010000215.1:9848-12698 GCA_028877195.1 Pseudomonadota bacterium | reverse complement strand
TACTAAAAAGATGTTAGTTATGCAACAAAGCCGGGGAACGCCCTTCGTATACAAAAAGATGATTGACATCCTGATCTAACGAGGTTTAGATATTCGGCAGAATTTATCATAAGTTAGACATGCTTACAGGGGAGGGCAAATGCGTTATTCCGTGATGTTTTTGGCAATGTTTTGTTTGGCACTTGGGACGGCTAGAGCCAGCGACCATGAGACCGACGACAAAGAGATGGCTACTGATGCGATGATCGCTGAACTCGTTAAGGCACACAACCACACATTAACTAAACTTTCTAAAGCTCGGAAACGAGTGCACAAGAAACTTCATGCCTTAGGAGCAAGGGTTAAGACCGCTGCTACATGGCGAAAGAAGTGGATGAAAGAAGGCAAGAGTGAGCGGATTTCCCGCTATTTAGATGGCAAGGCTGACAATGCCAAGCTCTGGTATTTGGCGGCTAGTAAGGCTAACCTCAAAAAAATGAAAAAGCTGGGCATGGGGCATATTCGGGTTGAATATATTGAGCATTGGGAGAAGTTCAACGAACTTACCGACACCTACAATCACTTGACCGCATGTATCGTCAAAGTAAAACTAAAACTAATGAAGCAAGACATAGCCGCTATGCGAGTTCGCATTCAAGCGCTTAACGACAGCTATGCCAAGCAAGCGGCGTGTGTGCGACACATGAAACTAAAACTCCAGTCAATGCAGACAACGGTGGGTGATATGCTTCGCACTGTCAAAACCCAAAACCTTGGGCTAGAGATGGTGCTTGCCTATCTACGTGGCTTTGAACGCGGCTTGAGTGCCGATTAAACTAGTTTTTGGGGCGAGGGTGTTGAATCGCACACCCTTGCCGCTCTTTTCTCGGTAAAAATCTGCTACAATTTACGTTAGTGCCACAAGACCAAAAGCAAGCGAAAGAGAACTGGTGTGCGTATCGCAGTATTGAACCCTGTAGCCAGTGTAGGCAAGACGACAGTTGCTACCAATCTGGCGGCATCGTTAGCGATAGCTGATCAACGTGTATTGTTGATTTATGCTACGCCCACTGCGGTGCTTGACGAAACGAGAGCGCAGCATCGGCATAGTTTGAGCGATGTGCTGACTGGCAAAGTATCTTTTTCACAGGCATTGGTATCTACACCAGCGATACCTAATTTAGATATGGTGTCGGGTGATTATCGTTTGTGGCAATTTGATTATCATTCAACACAGCAGCAGCAACCGATGCTGTGTCTAGAGCGTGAGCTTCATAAGATTGCGGCGAGTTATGATTTTATCGTCATTGATTCACCGTCATCGCTTGGCATGCTGACCCTCAATGCTTTAGTAGCAGCGAGGGGTGTGATTATCCCTGTTGCGCCTGCGAACTATGTGAAGTCCGAAGTGCAACAGGTGATTCAGGTTATGGCGGCGGTTCGCAAGCGATATAACCAAGAGTTGGGTTTACTGGGCGTATTGTTGAATAATTGCGACCACCAAAATCAAGCAGATAAGAGCACCGAGCAGGAGGTGCAAAATGATTTTGGGGTGCAGAATGTGTTTGCTCGTGTGATTGCAAAGAGCAGCAGCGTTGTCAGGGCGGGTTTACTTGGAATGCCGGTGTTGTTGCACGATGCTGGTTGTGTCGGTGCGCAGTCTTTTTTGTGGTTAGCACAATCATTGTGCTTTAGTCGCTAGGTGGTTCGGGACACATGTAGTGGCTAGCTATTAGTGGGGTAGGGATGGAGATTAGTTCACAGCTTACAGAGACAGCAAAAACAACAAGGGTGGTTGCGCCAGCATCGACGGTGAGTGTCATTCAAGTTGTTATCAGTAGTATTGATGCCAACCCTTATCAACCTCGCCAGTATTTTGATGAAGACAAGTTGCAAAAGATGGCAGACAGCATCAAGAAGGATGGTGTCTTACAACCAGTTATCCTTACCCCCAGTGGTATTGCGAACAATGGGCGCTATTGTGTGGTGGCGGGGGAAAGGCGTGTTCAAGCTGCAACAATGGCTGGTTTGACATCTATTCCTGCAATCATCAAGAGTATGTCAGATGCCGATACTTTGCGTATTGCGTTGATTGAAAATATTCAGCGCAGTGATTTGAACGCAGTTGAGGAAGCTACGGCGTATAGCGTGTTGATCGAGAACTTTGGATTTACGCATGAGCAGTGTGCTGAGCAGATTGGGCGGGAGCGCTCAACAGTTAGCAATTTGCTGCGTATCCTTAAGTTGCCTGCAGAAATACGCAATGATTTGGTGCACGAGCGTATGAGTCTTGGGCATTGTCGTGCGTTGCTGGCATTGTCTACGGTTGAGGCGATGCTTGCGGTGCGCAAGCAAGTGCTGCAAAAGGGACTCAATGTTCGGCAAACAGAGTTGCTGTGCAAAAGTTTATGCAACGATGAAGATGATGCCACTAAACCGAAAGCAGCCAATCCTGATTTAGAGCATCTTGCTGCGGGGTTGCGCGATCATTTGCGCACCAAGGTGCGCGTGTCTGGTTCAGGGTCGAGAGGTAAGATAGAGATTTCTTATTTTTCGCCCTCGGAATTAGAACGTATAACCGCGTTGCTTGGTGTTTAGCTACAAGTGAGAGCGCAGCGTCCGCGAAGTTAATGTTCCGCCACAGACAGTTCCGCCACAGACAAGCACCTAACTCCGCACATTAGCGGCGCGCAGCGCCACCTTGACAACAGGGTAGAGATGGTCTGGGGTGTCGCTATCTTTGCCATATAGATGTTTGTAGTAAAAATAATTGCGGAGCACGAGTTTTACGTAGTTTTTAGTTTCGGGGTAAGGAATTTTGTAGATGAACAGCATCGGGTCATCGTCTGGTATGCTCTTGCGCCAGCGATT
>JAPPIL010000215.1:0-9838 GCA_028877195.1 Pseudomonadota bacterium | reverse complement strand
GGGATGATGCCTGCATTATATGAAGACAGGGTATGCACGGTGTTTTGGTCGTATTTTTCGATGAGGCGATGCAGGTAATGCATGCCGAGCAAGATGTTAGTTGAAGCATTGAACAGTTTGTTTTTTGAACGGCGAATATCTTTCTTTAACCGTGCCTTGTCGGATTTGTATATATAAGGCTTCTTCAGTCGTGAAACTTCATACAAGGCAGTCTTGGGCATGATTTGCATCAACCCCCGTGCTCCTGCAACGGACAATGCTCTTGGGTTAAAAACACTCTCTTGGCGTATCAGGGCCATCGCTAAAAATGGGTCAATGCCAGTCTTTGCCGCCTTGCTGTAGATTTCATTGTCAAATTTTTTGGGGAAGATAAGCACCTCACTCCCCATAGGCAAACTATTCTTATAGCTGCGATCAATACTCGCAAACAGTTTCACTGAACCTAGCCAATCACCAACTGCGTGTAAAAGAATTGATTTGGCAAACATCTGACCATTGGTGATCGCAGGATGAAGGTAAATCTCACAAGCCGCATGTTGCTTAAACCCAAGCTGTAAAAGGTATAAAGCACGTGCCACCTGTATCTGCTCACCTTGTGTATAAAGGTCATAATGCATCTTCTCTTCAAACACTGCAGGTGTGCTACGGGAGTATTTTTTATTTGCGACCTTCTCCAACATATACTTGGCGATCGCGCCGTAGTAGCTGGAATGAAACTCACGAGCTAATTCGCCCCACACTCCAACAGCTTGATCAAATTTACCTAGCTCAAGATTTGCTCGACCCTCCCATAGCATCGCAAAGCCAAGTTTGCTCGCTCGCCGCTCATCATAAGGCAAACTATGCTGACTATGCTTGATCGTTTGCAAATACTTCAAACTGTCTTGCCAGTGTTGCTTTCTGATCGCGATTAAAGACAACTCCTTCAAAGTATTGTAGCGATTCCAACTCAACGGAAACTCATGTTGGTGGCGTTTAAACTGATCGTAAGCGGCATCTATTTCATCAGCATCTTCTAACGTCTTGGCATACGCAAACAAAGATATGTCTAACTCGTCGTGTTGCTTCTTGTGCTCCGCTTGCTTGATAACCGTCTTGATTGTCTTCTTTGCCGCATCAAAATCATTGCGCAAACGCTGCAAGCGTGCCACTTGTCTGGTCGCATACGCCCAACCAGCAAAGCCATACTTCTTCTTCATGACTGTGCGTAAACTATACCAGTAGCGAATTTTATTGATACGGCGATAACATTTAAGCGTCTTCTTCGCTAACGATTTAAAACTTGTGAAGTCTATGCTCATTTTTTTGAGTAAATTGCGCGCCTGACCGCACCTTCTTTTGTGTAGAAGATAATGTAGCTTATCAACCGCAGTTATTTTATTCTGTTCAGGCATGATACTGGCATAAGCAAACTTTAATTGCGGAAAATCCTGCAGATACTTGGTCATCTGCGGTTCAAGTGCCGTTTTGGTTTTCATTAAGCTGTCAAGAATACTCAATAGTGCCACATGCTTGTCTTTGCGGGAACGAATAGTGTTAACGATTGGCAGTATCTTGATCAACTCTTGTTTATCATACGCAAGCTTGTGCTTTACTAGCTCGCGCACCACCCGCTTTTGCGGGCAGCTTTGACCATTGAAATAATAATCAAGATTGTTTGCCTTAACGAGATGTTGCCAACGCTTGAACTTGCGTGCTTCTTCCAAAAAATACGGTGCTAATGGGTGCTGTAAACTATCCCTACCACCAGCTAAAAAAGACGATATGATGCGCTCCTTCTCATCATCATCGTTGCTATGCATCAGTTTAGAGAAACTAGCCACTTCTTCTTGTGCCAATAAACTCCTGCTATTCTTTAAATCACCCCTTGCCCCCTGCTCTAAAAACGTCAGCCAATGCTGTAAGTTCTCGTCTATCGCGCTGTTGCGGGCGTGTTTGGGTTGAACTATAGCAAACGCATGCTTGGTAGAAACAAACGCAAAGATTAGTAAAAATAAAAACCGCAACAAAGCCATGCTCCAACGATTTATCTGAATCGCAGTCGGATGAATGCGCCACTAACTTTAAGAGCAAGTGCCCATTGTAGCACTATTAAACGTTGTTGCGTATAATGATACTCAAGGGTTTCCATGAATTTAAGATACGCAACTATACTTTTCTGTGCGATATTCGCTGTCAATGCGTTGGCAGATAGCGAACTGAAGCCGCTCTTCACACTAAATGGTCAAGCCAAGAGCGTTCCCTTTTTAGTTGATTATGCTAAAGATCAAGGGGTTTATAAGATTGCCTCGCAAAAAGAATTTAAAAATTCCATACGTAAGATTGCTAAAATAAAAAATACAATCCAAAAGTATGCCAATAGAAATGCTAAACAAAAGGCACAGCACCTGTATGATTATTTTTTCGCTATGTCTGAAATTTGCTACTACCACTTTACTAGTCGTTTGAAATTTACGTTGAGCAGGGATGAGAGGCGATGTCATGCCGAGTTGATCAAGGTTGGTAGGGTGATATTGAAAAATGACAAGGATGGTAATAATCGCATTATCTATAATGTCGCATTAAGTTATTTTGCTTTGCGCAAGTATCGTAAAGCGCGGCATTATTTTCAGATGTTGATGACTAATAGTAATCGCTCACCTTTGCGGCGGCGAGCGGAGTTGTTGTCGTATGTGATTGATTTGGAAGTCAAGAAATCCATGTCAATTCTATCTTACAATCGTTTGATTTCAAAATTAGACAAGCGTGGGCGGTTGATCGTTGACCTTGTAACAGCGAGGTTCTTGGCGGGGATAAACCTATCGGGTGAACTAGAAGGCAATGTTAGCAGTCGTTACAGCAGTTATATCAGAAAAGTAGCGCCGCAGGTTGCTGATTTACCGACCAACCACCAAGAAGAAATTCTTATTTACATAGTGGGTATCATTCGTAGAGCCAAAGGTAAGATAAACTGGAGCAAATTTCCGATACGTATAGAGACCTTCTCTTATACGCCAAGCTATGCAGCTTTGCTGGAGCGGAAGGCGCTGCATGCTTATCATCTCAAAAGATATAATGTCGCAGCAAGATACTATAAGCATCTATTGCCGATGGCTGCCGCTACCCAAAAAACACGAGCGGTGCGACGCTTCTTAAACCTGTCGGCACAGCAGTTTGCGAAAGATAAGAGTGTTGATGGTTACAAGAAGGCGATTGTCTTTAGTAGTGCGTATCTGAAGGCAGCGAGTGAGCAAGAGTTTTTTCAAAAGCATATCGCTCGTCTCGTTGCTGTAATTGCGAAGACAGTGCCAAAGTTAACGAAACAACAGCTAAAGACGACACTCTCTATCGTTAAGCTTCTCGCGTCGTTGCGGAGGGACACGCAAGTAGCGATGGACAGCAAACTAGTGATGGCAAAGATATATTTGCGGTTGGATTCTTTGCGTGATGCGGTGGACATGTATTACCACCTGTATACGCTGTCGGATAAGAAGTCGTCGCAGTTTTTGGATTTAGCGATCAAGTATCAGCATAAGCTTGCCAAATGGCCGCGGCAGTTGGTTTGGAATCCGTTGCCTAGTATTCTGCACAATCAACGCACATTGCTAAAAAAATTACTTGAGGAAAAGGCACTGCTGTTGGCTGACAAGCATGACTGGGAAATTACGGCAATGGTAGGGTTGTTAGCAATCAACCTAAAAGTAAAGAGTGTAGCTTATGGTTTATGGTTGAAGAATGCTCACCACAAGCATCCGAGCATTCCTGATATTGCGTTTGGCGTTATGTTAGATGATTATCTCAAATCTGCGAAGTGGTTTGATATTGAGAAGATAGTTGAGTTGTCGCTTCGCAGTGGTATCAATCCGAAAAAGCCGCAAACAGCTAAACAGTATTTCCCCTTGAAAAAAATATATGCTGATGCCTTGTTCAACACCTCAAGGCTTTACAGCAAGATGGGCAAACAAGATGAGTCCTACAAGCAAGCGACGGAGTTTCTAAAATCGTTTCCTGAAGATAAGCGTCAGCCTGAAAATGTATTTAGGTTGGCCGACATCATGTTAAAAACAAAAAAATACGTTAAGGCGATGGAGTACTTTAGCGTCCTTATCAATGATTACAAGGACAGTGCGTTTTATCAGCATTCACTATTGATAGCAGGTGGTCTTGCGAAGAGACAGGGACGAGCGAAGCAAGCGGCATCTTTTTACGGTATGTTCTTAAGAAGTTTTCCTAATAGTCCAGAAATAAAAAAAATAGTGTATGAGCTGGTGTATCTTTATCGTGGCAATCTTCTTTATGATGAATTGCGTTTTACTTACAACTTTATTATTTCTTCGGACAAGTTCTCGCTGGTGGAGAAGCAAAGAGCGGAACTCTGGTCTATGCAATTGGAAAACAAAAAGGGCAACAAGAACGTCGCCCAGTTAATCGCTCATAAGGTTTTAGCAAATTCTAACCAAAGCCATCAGCATAAGGCAATTGCGATCGCAATACTTGCCGAGACGAGTTATGAAAAACAAGACTTGAAGGCGTTACGCAGCCTGAAGAGCAAGCTTAACAGCAAGTTGCCTGTCTATCAAAATGTCTATAATCAATTGGCATATTATATCGCCGCCACGACTGTCTATCTCACTGAACAGGCAAGCAATACTGCGCAATCATCGCCAGACAAGTATCTCCAGTATTTGATCAAAAGTTTCGCTAATGAGAGAGACGGTTATCTTGAGGCATGTCGGTTTACCAACAGCAACTTCTGTTTGCCTGCGTTTATCGGTTTAGTGAACAAGAGCGTTAGCTATCAAGATGCGGTGAAAGTTATAGAACCATTAGCAACGGCGGAGACTGCGGCGGTTGTGGCTTTGAATGCCAAGAAAAAACAGTTTATCGCTTATCTTGAGGATCAAAAGAAGTTTTTTACTAAACGCACGCTACATTCGTTAAGGAGTGGCAATGCGTTGAGCGAGTGGCTTGCTAATGCAATGCTATTGTTTCCTGACTTGAGTTTGCGGTATGTTGATGGTTATTTTGCGGAAGCTGATTTTGTTCAATTTGATGCGGTAGGGAATATTTAGTGCGCGTTATAGTTCTTTTGCTGCTGTTGTGTTCATGCTTACATGGGCGAAAAGCAGACACGCGGATTATTGCGCGTGGCAAGAATGTTCAAGATAAGTTCTTTTTGCCGAAGTTTTTGTTTTTAGAGAAGCGTAGTTCACCGCTGTGGTTGGAAGTTCAGGCTGATTTACAGAAGGCTGACTACTTTAAAGTTGAAAACGACATGCGTGCTTATCTTGCTAATAGTCCAGGCGACCAGCGAGCATTAGCGACGCTGATGAAGGCTTTGTTTTTACAAAAGAAGTATGACTTGGCAAGGTATTATGCTAGATACTTGCTAGCAATGGATAGCAAAAATCATGACGCACATATGTTGATTGGCTTGATAGAGTTGTCTTTGCCAGAGACGGACTATTATCAGCGCATCAAGGCACTGAACAATTTGATGACAGTCTTTGAGGAAGATGAGCAGAATATCGCGGCTGGTCTTAATCTTGCGACGCTGTTGATGGCAAGAGGTAGTTACAAGCAGGCAATGGAGTATTTTGCTCGTGTCTATGGGCGTTGTCCTGCGTGTGGGATAGCAAAAATAGGCGTAGCGATTTGTTTGGTGCGGCTAGATCGCATGGAGGATGCTAACTTCTTGCTGAATGAGGTAAGTCGCAAGAGCAAGGACGTGTTGGCGAGGTATTACCTTGCGCTTACCTATATCAAAGCAAAAATAAATCCAGCCAAAGGTATAGATATACTCACCAGTATTATGGAGAACGAGAGGTTGGACGGCACTATTCGCAATAAGTCCCGCACTCTAATCCTGCACGCCAAGGATGACATTGCTGCTAGCGCCAAGTCCGCACCGACGAGGCTGTAATTGCCATCCGCACATTTGCATCTGTCAGATTTTATTTTCAATGCGGTCATCGTCATCGCTTTGCTTATTTTTACCGCTCTGGTCTGTCATAAGCTTAAGTTGCCTAGTATTGTCGCTTTTATCTTGTCAGGGGTAATCATCGGGCCGAATGGCTTGGGTTTGATCAAGTCATTGCCAGGTGCAAATATCATCTCGGAATTAGCGGTGGTGTTTTTGCTGTTTACGATTGGCTTGGAGTTATCGTTACAGACGTTGCGTAAGAATTGGCAGTTGATGGTTAGTGCGGGGCTTGGGCAGGTATTTCTTACGACGGTGTCTTTTGCAGCGTTAATGCATTTTGTTATCGGCATGGATTGGCTGCAGGCGCTGTTGTGGGGGGGGATTGTCTCGTTGAGTTCATCGGCGATAGTGATGAAACTGTTGATTGATAATCGTGAGTTGAATTCAAGTTATGGCATTGCCACTACGGGTATCATGTTGTCGCAGGACATTTTGATTATTCCGATGACTATTGGGGTGTCGTTGCTTGCGGCTACGGTGGCGATGGAGAATGCGCCGACCTTTTCGTATCAAGGCATTTTGATTTTATTGGGGCAGTTCACATTAGCGGGGTTAATGTATTTTCTTTCGCAGCGCTTTATTATTCCGCATGTCATGGAATGGATCGTTAAGACCAAGAGTCGTGAGTTATTTTTCTTTGCGGTGCTTTTCATTTGTTTAGGTTATGCGGTTGTTTTTGAGAAGCTTAACTTGTCTTTAGCGTTGGGTGCGTTCATTGCGGGGTTGTTATTATCGGGTTCGCAATTTGCTCGCCAAGCCACGTCTGAAATCATGCTGTTGCGTGCGAGTTTTTTGGCGTTGTTTTTTGTGTCGGTAGGGATGTTGTTGGATATTCGGTTTGTTGTCAGCAATATCGTGTATGTGTTGTTATTTACGCTACTGACGATTATTGGCAAGGTGTCGATTGCGGCTTTTGTTGCTTGGCTGGGGCGGTTGCCGATTCGCAGTGCTTTGATAACGGGGTTGTTTATTGCGCAAATCGGTGAGTTGTCGTTTGTGTTGGTTAATATGGGGTTAGAAAAAAAACTCATCAGCAATGAGTATTTTCAATATTTTTTGGCGGTTGCGATTATCACGATGATGTTGACTCCGATAGTTTTTCGTGTTGCACCGCGTTTGATACTTGCGGGTGGTAGTAGGAGGTTTGATAAGACGGCGAAGACTAGCAATTTAGATGTGTTGATTGTTGGTTATGGTTTGACGGGGCAAGCGTTAGCGGATTATTTGGCGGCAGAGGGCAAGAATTTCAATATCGTTGAATTGAATTATAATTTAGTCAAGATGGGCAAGGTCAAGGGTTACAATATAGTTTATGGTGATGCGACGATGGCAAGGGTCTTGTATGAATCTGGTCTGACGCGAGCGAAGATTATCGTTGCTTGTGTTGCGGGCATTGATACGACGCGATCGATCGTCAGTAATATCATGCGTTGGCATCCAGAGGCGATGCTTATCGTGCGGGTGCAGTATTTGATGGAAGCAAGGCAGATGGCAGGTTTAGTCAAGGGCAACATGGTTGTTGATGCTGAAACATTGTCGGCTAAACGAGTAGTATCGAAGGTTAAGAGGATATTGGAGTAGGGATCGTGTGCGTTTAGCAGGCGGTTTAGGGGGTTTTGTTGCTTCGTAGTTTTTAGCTATGAAGCATCAGGGTTGTAACTGTATTCCACGGATATCTTCTTGGGATTAGCGGGTAGGTTAGATATTAGTAGCAGTGTTTTGCCGTCTATTTTGTAATCTACGTCTAACTTGAGTTCTTTTGATTCGCCGTCGCCGTAATAGAGAACGACTTTGGATTCTTCACCATCGTGTTGGTAATCAAGGGTAAAGTTTTTATTTAAATTTAAAGATACATCTTTGCTGATGTCTTCCACTACCTTGCGATACTGTTTGTTTGACTCATCTTGGCTGCAGGCCTCGCATATATCTTCCACCATTCTAAAGAGTGATTCGCCATCATTGTCTTTCCATGCGCTCCAGTTAGTAGATGCAGATGGTTTGAATAGTCCGTAAACATGGGCGGTTGAGCGTATCTTGCGGATACTCTCAATATAAAAGTAAAGGTCGGTGAGCTTACCACCAATTCTGTCGCTGGCGTATTGATTGTCTTCATCAGACATCATCAGGATCACGAGATTTGAGCCATTGCGCAGCCATGGTTTTTTTTCGGCGCAGCGGGTGAACAGCAGTTCGCCACCATCTTGTGCGCCTTCTCGAAACTGTTTATCTTGCCCATGTATCCCACCGAAATCATTCAGCAAGCATTCGCCGCGCAAAGCCTTGATTGTAGAGAGTACCATTTGCTCCATGCCAGTTGTTGCATTTTCATTGTTGGCGATTGCGTCTCGAATCAATTGTCCAAAGGCGGCAGGGTCGCTGGTCGGGGTAATAATTCTATCCAAAAAACACTTGAATGGTTCAGAGGTAGTAACTGCGATGATCCAGTCATTGCCTTCGATTGCACTTAATAATGGCTCAAGACCTGTTTCCAAAAATCTATGCTCGTCATCCATGGAGGTGGAGGAATCGATGACGATGAGAATATCTAAGCGCCGATTCCTATCCTTGTCTAAAGCAAAGCTTTGGCTTTTGGTGTTGCTGCGTACTTCAGCCGAGTTGGTGCTAAAACTCGCCCTATTTTTGTTGTTGCAGCTAAACGCAAACACTAATAGCAATGGCAGCAGCTTGTTCAATGCATTGCCCTACAAATTTGTTGGTTGTCGGCAGCCATGCTGTAAATGTAGCTGGCTTCCATGCATACTTTGTTATTCAGGCTTGACTTGATAAACAGGGAGTCGTCGCCGTCGTTAAGGTGGTAGCTGTCCTCGCCAACATAGCCACCATCGCTGCGGTAAAACTTCAATGCTACGGACATCGTGCGTGGATTACGTTCATAGCTATTTCTTCTACCGTAGCAAAATCCCAGATGAAAGTTGCTGCGTAGAGTATCGGCGATGTAGCCAGAGAACTCGCGCATAACGACGTTTAAATCTTTGATGCCCAAATCAGCCGAGTAGTCCACCATCTTTTTATCATTGTCGCTCTCTCGCCAAGCAAGGAAGGAATCTAAACTACTGTCATTGGTCAAAACATAGATACGGCGACGCGGGTCTTTGCTGATGTAGGTATCAAGTCGTTGGCGTTCATCACTTGTCAAGTCGTGATCGCTAATTATGAGATAGATGGGTAGACGAATAGTCCTATCGCCGATGTTGCGACGGCTTAGGGCGGGGGTAAATTTTTCTACTCCCTGCTGGAGCATATCCCTGTAAACATATGTATCGCTGTATTTACCTACTGTAGCGAAGGGGTTTGCTGTTAAATCGGACATGGAGCGAATTTCTATTACCCAGTTGCTATTGATGACTTCTTTCAGGATTTCAGGTATGGCAGTGGCAAGAGCTGATTTTGCCTTGTGTGAGCCTATACTGTCGGCAAAGATAACCTCAATGAGCAATAAATCCGATGGGTCAACAGAAGCATAAGCAGTATTCACATACATTTGAGTCGGAAGCACTGAATCAGGCAACGCGGTGCCATCAAGCCGTATTCCACCGTAATCATCGTTAGATTCAGAGTGCTCGGCGGCATACTTCTTGATTGAATCATGATATACACCACAGGCGATTACGATAGCACAGGTGCATAAGGCGGCGACCAAACCTCTAATTTTGCTAAACTTAATCACGATATTGAACCAAAACTCTACCCAATCTATGAGCTTATCGGTATTTTTATTGTGATGTTTTATGTTTATTTTGTTTATGAATGGGGTAGCGCGGGCTTTGTTGCATAACTGGTTAAGCGCTAGCAAGTTAGTGCATGGCAAGAGGTCTAGGAGGGGGTGCAGGGGGATGCATCCCCCTGAAACAAACA
>JAPPIL010000212.1 GCA_028877195.1 Pseudomonadota bacterium | reverse complement strand
AGCTCATGCAACGCCAGCGACTCCATGTCCACTACCTCACGCGCATTCTCATCATCATACTGCAAAGTTAAACTATCACCGAAGATATAGTAGTCATTATTGAAACGAATATCCGAAGTAGCGATAGCATCGTGATTATGACCACCCTTCTGCCAAATAGTCGTCGCTAACACCATCTCCGACTTACCCACCTTATCCCAATCCTCATCAAGATAATAACCGTCCAACGCATCTTCCAACGATGAATACAAGTCCTTGAAACTATCACCCTCCGTATTCTTGTGCACACCCTTAAACTCAAAGAGTTTTCGCCCTACCGCAATCTCCCAAGTTGCTATCGCCTTCAATAACCCCTGCATCTGGGAATTAGACTCAAGTTGAAACTGATTCTCAAAGTTTGAACCAACATAAAACGCAATCGGTAACTTCTGCCAACCAGCCGCAGCATGGATACCATAATACTCCGAGTTAGGATCGCTAGCATCATAAGGCGCATCCACCACCGTATCCTCATGCAAAGAAACCTTGTAAAACTGTAAACCGCACGAAACAAAATTAGTGAAAAACAACCCGACACAACAAAGCACCGAAAAGTACTTGGTGATAATCAGAATCATGCCATCTCCTCCCTAACTCCACAGGAAGATCGGTATTTTTGCGCAAAAACATGACAAGCTGATGGTAGTTTAGATGAAAATTTTAAAAAATAAGAGCAATAAGAGGTGTTTATGTCAAAATATATTTCTGTTGCTTCAGCAGGTAGGGCAACAGTTCTAAAACCATCTCCTTGCTGTAACCATATCGCTCTTGGAGATTGCGGAGAGTTTCTTCAGCAAGAGCATGCTTATCAGTATCGGCTTCACCAGTTTCCTCAAGAGTCAGAATAGTTTGAAAATTTTCCCAAACCCGCGTCTGATGCTCTTGGAAATAGAAGGCACGTATTTTCTTGACATAATCAGTAAACAGCTCCTTTAGCTCCACCGTCTTGCCAGGGTTCTCCAGCTGGAAGGCAGCGAGACGATTCAAGACCGTCTGCCGATGCGTGCGAGCATCACCACTAATGCCAATAGTTTTCTCAAAACTCTCCATAATTTTAGCCGAAGGCGGATGCAAATCACCACTGGTGCGGTCAAGGATTTTTTCTTTTTTGCTTTCGCCTGCGACATGCTCCACGTAAGTTGCGATAAGTTCAAGATAAGCTTTGGGATTGATGAGGTTCATCGCATCAAGCAGTTCTTCGTAAAACTGTTTACAGAAGTCTTGTTGAATTTCTTGGAGAAAATAACCAGTGTCATGAAAACTACCGTTGCGCTCAAACTGCATAAACTCATAAACACTGGTGTCAGCATTGAGTGCTTCTAGCTCCGCAAAAATCGCCACAACCGTCAATGCCTTGCCTACCCTGCGTTGCGTCGTGCGATAGATAAGCGCTCGCACCTCACGCGGCGAGATACCAAAACTTCCCTCATACAAGGGCGAACCGACATATTCCTTGCGCATTTTCTTACAGAGGTTGCGCAAAGTCGCAGCTTCAGCGGCACTGTATCTATCAGTCAATGCTTCGCCATTGTAGAGCGATAGCTTGTCCCAAGGGGTTAGCTTGGCAAGTAGTTTCTCATGCTTGCTGTCATAATTGCGCGGGTCAGGGCGACGCAGGCGAGTCATCACCGCCCATTTGCACAAGGATTCCATCGTGTGCGGGGCAACACTTATCTCGCTCGCCAGCATCTTTAAGTCGTGTGCGTATATCTGCTGTTCTTGCGTTGAATCCAATAAGTAAGACACAGTTATGCGATGGAAACGCTCCCGAAAGGAATCAAAATCAGGACTGCGTTTGAAAGCATGCAAATGTTTCTCATTAGTGGTAGCAAAAAAGAGCATGTCCAACGGCACAGAACCTGATGGCAGATTCAACACCGAAGTCTCCACTGTCGCCAGCAGATATTTGAACGCTTCAACAGGTCGTTTCAACAGATCAGAAAACTCAATGAAGCCACGATTAGCTTCAACTAAACTTCCAAACGACTCATGCAAGTTAAAATTCTGCAACACAGGCGGAAGATTGGTGATGCTGCGCTCCATCGTTAGCTGACGCTCACCCGCGTCGATCGACATCTGCGGCTCAACCGTAGAGATGCCCACCCGATACTGCTTGGAAAAATAAAACCGCTCAACCCGCACATGCTGATAAACCGCCTGCAGGTTGCCGTCATAGCCGTTAAGTAAATTCTCAAAGATCAGTTGATTGCGTTTCGACAAGCCCGACAAATAAACATGCGGTGGCAACACATCATTGCTGCCCTGCTTCACAAGCCATTTCTTAAGCAATGCCACCCTTATATCTACGGGCAATAAATAAATCGGGTTCTCCCTAAACTCGGAAGGGATATTACAGCTGATCTGACTATCGTCAAGGTAGGCATACGAACTATTGGCAGCATCGCTATCGCCACGCTCACCGAAACCAATTCGCCGTGCCTCGCCCTTTAAACTGGAGGCGGGATTCGGGTCGTTGGGGAATACCCAGTTAAAACGATAGACACAACCATCGTCTTGTTGCGAGTACTGCTGTAAACCCGCAGCAATCGTCTCAACGATAGATGTTTTCGCCGCACCATTCGCACCATGCAACAGAATAAGCTTGTTGATCCGCTCTTGCGCACAAAAGGTGGTCAACGCCGTGTAAAGCGAGGTCTGCACCTCTTCACAACCGATAATCGCCTGACATGAAGCCGTGCTAATATCAAACAAACGCCGCCGCCCAGATGCAGCTGAACGCCCAAAATAATCAAACATGTCCCGCATATAGGCAGAGGCATTGCGGATAAGTGCCTGCGGTTGTTGTGCAACTTTCTGTAAAAAATCAGAGTAGGATAAAATTACACTATTGCTTTTGAAATTTTCACGGAAATCATTAGCAATATCAGTAAGGTTGAAGTTCTTGGTCATCGTTATTTCGGCGGCTCAAGCAACAACACCGTCGCCTGACCTGGTAACGATGACTGTCGGCACTCAACACGCTCGCTAACCTTCTGCAGGAGGGCATTCACACGTTCAGGGCTTTCCCGCTCCCGCCCCTTCAAGCGCACCATCACCTTGACCTTGTTGCCACGATCAAGGAAACGCTGAACAGTAGCAAGCTTGGTCTGAAGGTCATGCTCCGAGATGTTAAGCTTGAGTTGAATTTCTTTTTGTTGGTTGCCTTGCTGACGTTTCTGCCGCGACTTCTTCTGCTCATATTTGATCTTCTTGAAATCCTGAATACGCACCACAGGTGGATTAGACTTGTCGCTAACGATGACAACATCTAAATCTGCCTCCTCCGCATGTTCAAACGCCACTTCAACAGGAACTATCCTATTGCTACCACCATGCACCAGCCTAACCTCACGGTATTTTCTAGCATCAGCACGACTCATTATCTCCAAAAAAAATTCCTCCTTGATACAATGGCTAGCCCAACATGAGCTAACACATACATCCATCAATTTAAATTATGAAACGCACTCCCCCCAAATCCGATAAGCTGTGCGGGAATCTATCCCCAGGTGTCCCCAAGAACATGTAGTTGGTTGGGATACCAAACTCCTCCGACAATTCAGCGATAATGCCTGGCCCAAACTTCCCCTTGCGCACCACCAGTGTTATCTCAATATCTGGGTAAATTTCATCAAGCAAACGCAAATCACTCGCTAGCCGTGGCGGTGGCTCAGCCGTGCCATCCAACACATGCACAACCGTGATACGTTTAGCCACCTCGTTCTCCTGCACATACAAAATCGCTCTGTTCAAGCTGGCAACATCATCACCTTTGGTGAAGAAGATCAAACCCGTTGAACGCAACCTCTCTATCCAACGTTGCACCCGTCGCCGCATCCGACGATGCGACAACTCTAGACTGGTCATAATTTCATCAACAACAAACAAGATAAACTGCATGATATGCTGACGATAAAGGGTAATCAGCACGATGCTTGCAGTCGGCACGAAATAATACAAAAAGTATTTTAAATTCTGAATCTCTACATATAAATTACCAGCAAGCCCAATCGCCACCATCGCTAACGCAATAAACGTCGCAATCCACGACGCTCTAATCTTACGAGGTAAACGCCCACGTCGCACCTTCAACAAAATGTTGCCCAACGCAAAGATTGCCATCACCGATAAAAACGAAATCGTATACACACCCGCTAATATCGTGGTCTTGCCACCCGTGATAAAGATAATTGACACACACAAAAAGAAAAACATCAGAATGATGCGATGGTTCGTGCCCCGCACATTTACGGTCAACAATGCCTGTGGCAAGCAACGATCCAAGGTCATCCGCGTTACCAAACCCGTAACACCAACAAAACTAGCCAACACCGCACCTGACAGAACCAGCGCCGCATCAATCGCAAGCAGCATCGCAGGCACATTACCGCCGATATTGCGCGCAACTTCCACTAACATCGCCTCCTTGGAACTGCCGAGAATACTTGGCATCGTCAACACCCCAAGGGCGACGGTAGCAATCAACGGGTTCAATATCGTTACGGCCAACCACATGTTGCGCAAGGTCTTCGGGAATACCCCTGGCTTCTGCTCTTCAATGAAGTTTGCTGAACTTTCAAAACCAGACACCCCCAGCATTGCGACCGCAAACCCCATAAACAAAGCTTCCCACGGCATGCGACCATCTGGCACTTGCCAAAAGTTGGCGGTAATGATTTCAGGATTGTTGATAATAAAATACAAGCCACCAAGACACAGCAGTACCAACGCCGTCAAATGCGTAATAAAGATACAAGTCGCAACTCGCGCCGACTCACCGATACCGATAATCGTCAGCATCGCAAACACTGCCAACACCGCAATCGTTACTGGTATCACCTCAATACTCGGAAAAACCGCATGCAGATACTCAACGCTAACTTTAGCGCTGATAACCGCGGTAGCAATATAAGATAAGATAGTGAAACAAGCCGCGACCGAAGCCTTTGATTTTGTCGTCGTATTTAACAGGCAGTTGTATGCGCCACCATTGAGCGGCAATGCTTCACCGACCTCCGCATAAATTTTGCGATACAGATACAGCACCGCTGCTACCAGCAACAAAACAATCGGAGTATACGCCCCCGCATAACTAGCCGTAATCGCGGAAACATATACACAGCTTGAGGTGATGTCGTTGCCGCAGATGGCGGTCGCTTCCAAGCTATTCAATCGCACCCGCGGCTTATGAAGCGTTTGCGACACCATGCGTTTGTCATTAGCTCTAAACTGGGAGCGAGCTGTTGTCTGTTGCTTGAACGTTACACCGCGGTCGGTGCTTGATTTCGGAGAGAGGGTGTATTTTTTATCTGGTGTCCGCATAGATTAGAGGAGCTGCGCAGCAAGCGAAGCAAGCTCACTACGTTCTCCTTTGGTCAGTGTAACGTGAGCCGCAATCACACTATGCTTGAAACATTCAATCACTCGTGTCAACCCATTGTTCTCGTCATCAAGATAAGGATTGTCTATCTGTTGTGAATCACCTGTCAACACGATCTTTGTCCCCTCACCAGCACGAGTGATGATAGTTTTGATCTCGTGCGCAGATAAATTCTGGGCTTCATCAACGACGAAATACTGCTTGGGAATTGAACGTCCACGAATGTAGGTTATCGGTTCAACCGCAAGCATGCCCTGCTCGATCAATTCATGGTATCCCCCACTGCTAGCACGACGATTTTGTCTTCTAACCCCACCCCGCTCGTTACTCCTGTCGTTGCCGCGGTCGCTGTTGCGGTCGCCCAGCAAAAATTCCAAGTTATCAAAGATAGGTTGCATCCAAGGGTTGAGTTTTTCATCTAAATCGCCAGGTAAAAACCCTAAATCTTTACCAAGTGGAAAGATCGGGCGTGCCACCAGCAATTTCTGATAAATACAGGCATCAGTGGTTTTTGCCAAGCCCGCAGCAATCGCCAGCATCGTCTTGCCTGTGCCTGCTCCACCACTTAAAGTAACTAGCTTAACAGCATCGTCCATCAACACCTCAAGTGCAAAGGCTTGCCCCAGGTTGCGAGGAAATACCCCCCACACCCCCGACTGACTCTGGTCAATTAGATGCACTTGCCCCTGCTTGTAGACACCAGCACCGACTTGCTGTTGCTGATCATCCTCTAAAACGACAAATTCATTCGGACATAGGTCGGTATCAGCAAGCTCCAGACGATGCTTGTCGTAGAAAACATTTATCTGTTCCGTGCTCACCGCAATACGGCTTTCACCGCTAAATTTGCTCGCAACACGATCAGCGGCAAAGTCCTGCGCTTCCACCCCAAAAGCATTCGCCTTCACTCGCAGGTTAGAGTCCTTGCTGACCAAGATTACTTTGTTCGCACTCTGTTCCTGCTGTAATGCTAATGCTAATGCCAAAACATGATTGTCAACGCTGCGCGACAACTGTTGGGGTAATCGCTCTATCTGACGACCGATGTTGATATACAGTGTCCCAGACTTGTCCTGGTCAGGAGCAAGAACAATCCCTTTGGAAAGAACACCACGCTTGCTGATGTCATCAAGCAGATGCGAAACAAGCCGCGCACTGCGTGCCAATTCACTCTGTTCACGCTTAAAGTGGTCTATCTGTTCTATGACTGCGATAGAAATGATGACATCGTTGTCTGCGAATTTAAAGATACTGTGGGGATCGTTGAGAAGAACGTTGGTATCAAGAACGAATAATTTCTTCACACACCCTCCAGTGTCATTCTACTTGCCAAAGTGAATAGAGTAAAGCGGAGAGAGGCGTTACTTAGGCAACAAAATCCACTCCCCTCTCTCCACATAAAAACAACCGCATATCGGCAATTTCAACCTCTCTACATTGAGTGTGTGTCCTGCTAGATTAGAGATATAGATACAGGAATTACCATGACCTCTCTTCAACAGGCAAACTCACAGGTAAACTTTGAAAGCGCTTGGAGCACAGGAAGCAGTGCTGGCGACAAGGAACACAAGGGTTTGCCGCTGTTGCGTGATAAGCGGGTGCGACGGTTTCATTTTGACCAGCGTTCCATAGCACAGGTGGCAACACACATTAGTCGTAGGAAAGAATTGCGCCGTCGGGTGGTGCGCCCGCATGTGCCACGTGTCAGCCCTATCACTGGTGAGGTGGAACTTGACTTGGGGATGGCGTTATCGTCATTATCTTTTGCAGAAGCCAAGCAAGTGTTTAGTGCCTGTAATATCGCACAAGAAAAACTTCTTATGCGGTCGCTATTAGCTAACCCCAACTGGGAGCAGACGGCATTAGGAAAAGTTTTGGCCGTGCGGATTGCAAAGGTGGGGAGAGAAAAATTCTTCGCCAACTACCAATGAATAAACATCGGGATCGTGTTTAATAATTTTTACGCATATCCATTGCTAAAAACACAAGAAAGGCTTCATGTTAAACAAATATCAAGACTTGGTGGTGCAAAAAGATAGCGAGCGCATGCATGCGGAATTAGAAGTAGCCCGCCTGCGTTTACAGAGGTTGCGTCGTCATCGTCTATGGTTAGAGTTGCAGACAGGATTGCGTTTGGGTTATCGTCAATCAGGTGATAAGCCATTGACGCGAGAGGCGAGTGCTCTACCATCTGTTCCAACACTTTAGCGACAGCTTATCGTTCCTCAACGTTACTCGTTACATAACTTTCCGCATCATCGTTACGCTACTGTCATCGCTGTTTATTGCGTTTGTGCTTTCACCTTGGTTCATCAACAAACTAAAGCGTCGCCAAATCGGACAGCAGGTGCGAGACCTCGGCCCCAAGTCGCATGCGGTGAAAGCTGGCACTCCGACGATGGGTGGTGGATTAGTGCTATTGGCGATGCTGATTCCCACCTTAATGTGGATTGATCTTACCAACATGTATTTTTGGTATACGTTTATTATTACAGCTAGCTTTGCGTTTGTTGGTTATGTTGACGACCGTTTGAAGGTTACCAAAAAAAACACCGCAGGATTGCGTGGCAAACACAAGTTACTGATACAATTTGCAGTCGCAGCAGCAGTCTGTGCGCATCACTATTTCTACACGCAGGAGAGCGCCGTGGTAATGCTGCCATTTTTCAAAGACTTTGTGGTGGACATTGGGGCTTTTTACATTTTGTTTGGCATGCTGGTAATCGTTGGCACAAGCCATGCGGTAAACCTAACCGATGGTTTGGATGGGCTGGCGATCGGGCCGATTATGACCTCAGCCTTATGTTTAGGGGTGTTGGCCTATGTAACAGGCAACTATATCGTCGCTGATTATCTTCATTATCACTTTTTGCGAGGAACGGGTGAATTGGCAATTTTTGCAGCAGCAATCATCGGCGCAGGCCTAGCATTCCTTTGGTATAATGCCTATCCAGCGCAAGTGTTTATGGGGGATATAGGCTCATTGTCGTTGGGCGGTGCGCTAGGAACACTGGCAGTGTTGACCAAGCATGAATTGCTGTTCGTTATCATCGGTGGTTTGTTTGTTGCCGAAACCTTCTCGGTGATAGCTCAAGTCCTGTCCTTCAAACTCACTGGGCATCGGGTCTTGCGCATGGCTCCGCTTCACCATCATTTTGAGTTGCGCGGCTGGGCTGAACCTAAAATTATCGTGCGTTTTTGGATTGTCTCAATCATCTTTGCGCTTATCTCACTCTTAAGCCTAAAGTTACGCTAACCATTATGGTCATCATAGATGTGCCAAAAGGCATTGCCGTGATGACAAGCAGCCGCATATCTCTAGGTTATTTCTTGGGCGATGGCAGCGGCGAAATCAGCGTTACCGATGTTATCAACACGCAATTTTATCGCAGATTCGCAGGTTACCGCTGACTGATAGATAAAACTACTTGTCGCACCACACAACAATGCAGGTGGAACTGCAAGCGATGCCAACCCGATGCCAACCCCAATGCCGACAGCTTTAGCAATGGCTTCTTTGCTTGTCCAAAGACGGGTGAACAGTCGCACCTTGTTATCCCCATCTACCTGCGCCAATGCTTCACGCTCATGTGCGGCAAAAATCTTTGGAGATTTAGACAACTGGTTGATGTTGCGCCGCATCGCATAGGTTTCAACATCAATGCCTAGTTTTCCCGCAGCAGAAAAAGCAAGTAATCCATATTCGCCACTATGACAGACACTAAAATTAACCGTTGCCTCTACACCACCCACCTTGACATACGGCTTACCATGCAATCCCGCTGCGAATGTCAAATCCTCATTCTGGCAGGCAAGATACTCACAAAGAATGGAGCGCAAAGCCGCACGACACAGACTAAACCCACGCTGTGCACCCAAATGCAGATAACCTTGCCATCTCGACATTTCTGCAGCGTTGAGCCACGTCAACGCCGATTGCTCATGTTCAGTGTGGGGACTTAAGTCAACCTGCATAACAGTAGCACGGTCAATGCTACGAAAGGGTTGTAACCAATCAACACTTGGCATCGTGAAAAGATACTGATGTGGGTGGCAGTTAGGCAAGCAGAAAAACCAACCCACAGGCGTTGCCCTCTGAAAAAATGGACAACTCATTGGGCATAGCCCAACAAGCTTGCTTGGTCTTTCCGAATGAGCGCAGAGTCTGGCGAAGCCAAACGTCTCTCCGCAAACAAAAAACATCGCCTGTGCCAAGCATTAGCCGTAATTGCTTGCTCAATTTTCCCCTCTATGTTATTGGAAATACACAATAATTCAAAAGAGGATGGCAATGCAGGGGCTTGAGATATGCCGCCGTTTTACGTCTGACGGTGGCAACCCCTACGAGGGGATAAAGTTTGAAAAGCGTGTATCAGAACTAAAAAACCTTGATGGTAGCGAGGCTAGTGCATCGGTTGAGGTGGTTGTGCCTGCTGCTTGGAATCAGGTGGCATCGGATATTTTGGCGCAGAAGTATATCCGCCAACGAGGTATCCCAAAAGCCGAGCGTGAACATGATGCGCGGCAAGTGTTTCATCGTTTGGCTGGTTGCTGGCAACACTGGGGTCTAAAGAGCGGCTATTTCACTGACCAAGATAGCGCCGCAGCCTTTTATGACGAGGTGTGCTTTATGCTCGCACACCAGTATGCTGCCCCCAACAGTCCGCAGTGGTTCAACACAGGCTTAAACTACGCCTATGGCCTCAAAGGCAAGGGGCAAGGACATTACTACGTTTGCCCAGAGACTAATGAGTTAAAAAAATCAGCATCAGCCTATGAGCGCCCACAACCGCATGCTTGTTTTATCCAGTCGGTTGACGACAATTTGGTCAACGATAACGGCATCATGGACTTGTGGCAAAAGGAAGCCCGTCTCTTCAAGTATGGCAGCGGCACTGGCACGAACTTCAGCAGTTTACGCGGTGCGGGTGAGCCTTTATCTGGTGGTGGTGTATCATCAGGGCTGATGTCATTTCTGCGCGTCGGGGATCGCGCTGCTGGGGCAATAAAAAGCGGCGGCACAACGCGTCGTGCGGCCAAGATGGTCTGCCTAGACGTTGACCATCCAGATATTTTAGAATTTGTAAATTGGAAACTCCACGAAGAACAAAAAGTTGCCGCCCTTGTCGGTGGTTCAACCATCATCAATACTCATCTCAAGCGTATCTTTAGTTTGGCATGTGCTGCCCTAGAAGATTCAGAGACTGACTTGCTGCAGGATAAGGAACTTGCGCAGGCATGCCTAGAAGCTAAACGCAATCATGTGTCTGATAATTATATCGCTAGGGCGATACATCTCGCTCAACAGGGGGTGAAGGAGTTTGATTTCCCTCGCTATAGTTTTGACTGGAATTCGGAGGCTTACCAGACTGTTTCGGGACAAAACTCCAACAACTCCGTGCGTATCACTGCTGAATTCATGCAGGCCTTGCGTTGTAATACTGACTGGGAGTTGATTGCTCGTGCTAATGGTAAAGCATTGCGAACTGTTGGTGCTAAAGAGCTTTGGGATAACATCTGCTATGCGGCGTGGTCATGTGCTGACCCTGGCATTCAATATGATACGACAATCAATGAATGGCACACTTGCTTGCATGATGGTCGTATTCGTGCCTCCAATCCTTGTTCAGAATACATGTTTTTGGACGACACAGCCTGTAATCTTGCTTCGGTTAATTTGATTAAATTCTATGATCGTGAACAGCGCATGTTTGACATCGCTGCCTTTCGTCATGCTTGTAGGATTTGGACAGTTGTACTGGATATCTCCATGCAGATGGCGCAATTCCCTAGTCCCCAGATAGCACAGCGAAGCTGGGAATACCGCACGCTCGGTCTTGGGTATGCGAACATCGGCGCACTGTTGATGACGATGGGTGTCGCTTACGACAGCAAAAAAGCGCTTGCCGTATCGGGTGGCATCACTGCACTGATGACTGCCACTGCCTATGCAACCAGTGCTGAACTCGCTAAACACTTGGGTGTTTTCCCGCGTTTCAGCGCTAACCGTGAGGGGATGCTACGAGTTATTGCCAATCACCGCGCCGCTGCCTATGACGACGTGGAGTTCAACGGCTTAACACATGCACCGATGCGTATCAGTTCCGACTGTTGTCCTGCTGACTTGCTGCAAGCGGCTCGCAGTGCGTGGGATGAAGCCTTATCTGCTGGCGATAGGCATGGGTATCGCAACGCACAAACCACTGTAATCGCTCCTACAGGCACGATTGGTCTATTGATGGACTGTGATACAACTGGGATTGAACCTGACTTTGCACTCGTTAAGTTTAAAAAATTGGCTGGTGGCGGTTACTTTAAGATTATCAATCAATCCGTGCCTCCTGCTTTGGAACAGCTTGGCTACCGTCCGCAGCAAGTGCGGGAGATACTCACCTTTTGTGTCGGCAGTGGCACGTTAGCAGAAGCACCACGCATTAACTTTGCGACTTTGAAGGACAAGGGGTTTACTGATGCGAAGTTAATCGCAATCAACAAAGACATGCCTTACATGTTTGATATTAGCTTTGCTTTTAGCAAGCAGGCGTTAGGCGAAGAGTTTTGTCGTGAAACGTTGAACATTCCAACTGCACAACTGAACAGCCCTGATTTCAGTGTTTTGTCCTATCTTGGTTTCTCACCTACGGACATTGAGTTGGCCAATGACTATGTTTGTGGCACGATGACATTGGAGGGTGCACCGCATTTGCGGGCGGAGCATTTGCCGATCTTTGATTGTGCAAACAAGTGTGGCAAGCGTGGCAAACGTTTTATTTCGCCACAGGCGCATTTACGGATGCTTGCCGCAGCCCAGCCATTTGTGTCGGGGGCGATAAGCAAGACGATTAATCTTCCTTATGAAGCAAGGGTTAACGATGTCTCTGTTTTATATGAGCAGGCATGGAAACTCGGCATCAAGGCGATTGCTTTATATCGTGATGGTGCGAAGTTGAGTCAACCGTTATCTGCTGCGGTGCAGATGGATTGGGGTAAGATGTTGGCGGCGGATTCTACGCACGAGAAGGTCATGCATGTTAGCTCTAAGCTACAGTATAGTGTTAGGCGTGAGTTACCGAGCAAACGTTCTGGCTACACACAAAAGGTTAGAATGGAAGGGCATAGCATTTATTTACGCACGGGTGAGTACGAAAATGGCGATTTGGGTGAAATATTTTTAGACATCAACAAGGAGGGAACGCTGTTAGGTGGAATGATGAATTGTTTTGCCATCGCAGTTAGTTTGGGGCTTCAGTATGGCGTGCCGCTAGATGAGTTTGTTGATGTGTTCACTTTCAGTCGTTTTGAACCGAGTGGTATGGTGGTAGGGCATAGTCATGTAAAAAATTCAACGTCGATCATCGACTTCTTGTTTAGGGATTTGGCGATAAATTATCTTGGGCGCGGTGATTTAGGTAATGTGCGGCAAGTTCAAGACAAAAGCGTTGTTCAAAGCGCCCATACCCAAGCATCGGAGTATGACTTGGCGCGTGTGAAAGGCTATGAGGGCGACCCTTGCCCAGCATGTAATTCTTTAACGATGGTGCGTAATGGGGCATGTTTGAAATGTTTGAGTTGTGGTGAAACAAGTGGATGCAGTTAACTTTTTGTTTACTTTACGAGAAGGCGTTCCCCCTTCTCGTGCTCTTCCCCCTTTTGTTAACAAACATATGCTGGTTTGAATCAGGAACAAATTTTTTCGTTCTCACGAGCGCT
>JAPPIL010000211.1:8742-13191 GCA_028877195.1 Pseudomonadota bacterium | reverse complement strand
GTCTAGGAGTGGTGCAGGGGGCATGATCTTATCCTGCAAATATAACCACCTAAAATAACTAAATTTTTATCCGAAGACACGGCAAGCAAACGGAGTCTGGCAGTGAGCGTAAAAGTTCCCCGTAAGCTGATCGAAGTTGCCTTGCCACTCGACGATATAAACCATGAGGCAGCGCGAGAAAAGTCGTTACGGCATGGGCATCCTTCGACCTTGCATCTATGGTGGGCACGGCGGCCATTAGCGGCTGCGCGTGCGGCATTATTTGCACAGTTAGTCAATGCACCTGATACAGAGGCAGAACGCGAGGAATTGTTTGCGATTATCCGTGAACTAGTCAAGTGGGAAAACATCGACGACCAAGCACTGCTAGCACGAGCAAAAAAAGCAATCATGGCCTCGTGGCAAAAAACATGCGAGGCGAACAAAAACCATCCTGAAGCAAAGAAACTTTTCAACCCTAAGCAACTGCCAGCTTTTCATGACCCGTTTGCAGGTGGCGGCGCAATACCTCTTGAAGCGAAACGGCTTGGTCTCAATGCCTATGCCAGTGATTTAAATCCTGTAGCAGTGCTAATCAATAAAGCGATGTTAGAAATTCCTGCACAGTTCAACGCTACATTGGCACAAGACATCAAAAAATATGGCGAGTTGCTACGTGAGCGTGCGTTTAAAAAAATCGGCAAGCTTTATCCACCTGTAGAAATTACCGCAGCAATGGTGCGGCAACGTCCTGAACTAAAGAAATATCGTGGCAAACAACTCACCGTCGTTGCTTACCTCTGGGCACGCACAGTCAAAAGCCCTGATCCAGCCTGTAGTGAAATTGACGTGCCACTGATTTCATCTTATGTGCTCAGCGCTAAAAAGGGCAAAGAAGCTTATCTCAAGCCAATCGTTAAAGGCAAAAACTATCGCTTTGCGATTATGCATGGCGAGATTCCTGACTGGGCAAAATCTGGCACAAAGACAGGCCGCGGTAACTTTCAATGCCTCGTCTCTGGTGCAGCCATCAACTCACAAGAAATTCGTCAGCAAGGTAAAGCTGGCAAGATGGGTGCAGTGCTAATGGCAGTTGTATTGGAAGGAGAACGCGAGAAGGTTTATCTTGCATCAGATGCTCACGATGTTACTGAACAAAGATTAGAGAAAAAATTTAACAAACTTATCGATAAATGGAAACCACAGCAACGACTTGTTGGCAAGAGTGCTATGAATGTTTCCCTGTACGGCCTTACGCACTATGGCAATCTCTTCACTACTCGCCAACTCATTGCCCTGGCAACATTCTGTGAATCTCTGTTTGAGCTATGTGATGAACTGCACAAAGAAAAGAGCAAGGCTTATGCAAATGCTATCAGCATCTATCTCGCGCTAGTTATCTCAAAGTGCACTGACTACTGGTCTTCTATTTGTCCATGGGATAACACAACACAAACTGTAAGGCACACATTCGTCAGGCAGGCAATTCCAATGATTTGGAGTTACGCTGAGGCACAGCCATTCTCTATGTCATCTGGTAGTTGGGATGGTATGCTTAACTGGCTATGCAAGGTAGTTGCCACTTTTACGAAGAATAGCAAAGGCACGGCCCTACAGTTGGATGCAGTGCAGCAAAAAATTTCCAAAAATAAAATCATCGCCACTGATCCACCCTACTACGACAACATCGGTTATGCTGACTTGTCTGACTTTTTCTATGTTTGGTTGCGACCTTTGCTTAAGGACACTTACCCTGACCTGTTTCGCACCATGATCGCACCTAAAGACGAGGAGCTTATTTCTGCACCACATAGACATAACAATGATAAACAGCAAGCTAACGATTTCTTTAAAGAGGGTATCAGCAAGGCAGTAGAAAATTTTCGTATTAACGCTCATCCTGCCTTTCCTGTGGTTATCTACTATGCCTTTAAGCAGACCGAGGGCAATGGTTGGGAAACGTTTCTTGATGCGGTTATCAAGGCTGGCTTTATCATCAGTGGCACTTGGCCGATGCGTACCGAGATGAAGGCACGTATGTTAGCCATAGGCTCTAATGCACTCGCATCATCGATAATTCTGGTGTGTAAGCAGCGTGCTGAAAAGAAAAATATTTCAAAACGCGCATGGAAACGCGAGTTGCGCAAAAAATTGCCAGCTGCCGTCCGTAAAATGACCATAGGTGATAATCCGATCGATGCGGTCGATCTTGCTCAAGCAGTGCTTGGCCCTGGGATGGAAATTTTTTCACAATATGAGGCAGTACTCAGTCAGAGTGGTGAAAAGATGACGGTTAGAGAGGCTCTGCGCTTGATTAACCAAGAGCTGCTCAATGCAGAGAATTTTGATAATGATACCGCGTTTTGCATCAAGTGGTTTGAACAACATGGCTGGCAGGAAGGCGATTATGGTGAAGCAGAGACCTTAGCCAAAGCTAAAGGGGTCTCGGTCGAAGGTGTGAGCAATGCAGGTGTACTCAGCGCTAAACGCGGCAAGGTCAGACTGTTGCGCTGCAATGAATATCCTGACAAGTGGTCGCCCGAACAGGATGAGCGTCTCCCTGCTTGGGAAGCTGCACATCACCTCATCAAGACAATCAACAATAAAGGCGAAGCAAAGGCTGGCCATCTTTTAAAACAATTGCCAGCAAAAGAGGATGAAATAAAACAACTCGGCTATCATCTTTATCAAGTATGCGATCAAAAAAAATGGTCAGAAGATGCTGGTGATTACAATATGCTGATTCAGGCATGGCCTGAACTGAAGAAGGTGGCATAATGGCTAAGCTTTTTGTGTTTACTAGTCATGCACAGCAGGTCATCCGAGAGCGAGGGATAGAGCTAGAATGGATCGAAAGGGTGATTCGCTCACCGCAGCGAGTTGAAAAAGACAAGAGTGATGCCAGGTTATCACATCACTTAGGCAAGATAGCTGAACGTAATAGCAGGGTGCTGCATGTTGTGCTAGATTGTGATGCATCGCCTATACGGGTTATCACCGCTTATTTTGATAGAAATTTGAGGAACAAATTATGAACATTTACTTTGATGAAAAATCTGATGCAGTTTTCATTCGTCTCAATGAGAGCAAAAAAATAGCAGATTCTTGTGAGGTAGAAAAGGGCGTTGTCCTCGACTTCGATGACAAAGGCGAAGTCATCGGCATTGAAATACTCAACGTCAAGAAACGTATCCCGTTGCAGCAACTGAAAGAACTTAAGTTCAAGATTGCCTAACCCTCGCCCTGCCTTACAATGTGCAGCATGAGATATAGTCAGCAATGCAAGCTTGCTGTTTTACAATTCGTTTGGGACTATGGGGTAGGAATGGAGAACTAGCATGCGTATCGCACCATCTGTCCTCTACTGGGCATTAGAGCGTGGCAACCACAGTATCGAGGAGCTACGTTCAGCTTTTCCTGAACTCGAATCATGGGGCAAGGAACAGCAGCCAACGTTGAAAGAGTTAGAGAGGTTTGCTGATGAGGTCAGTGTCCCTATCGGTTACTTGTTCCTGTCTAAACCGCCTGAAGAGAAGCTACCTATTGCTGATTTTCGCAGAATGCGAGATGACAGTGCTATGCGTCCAAGCAGCAATCTGCTCAGTACTATCTACGCCTGCCAACAGCGACAGAACTGGTATCGAGAGCATCAGCTGCTGTCAGGAGAGGCACAGCTTGATTTTATCGGCTCTGCTCGTCTCACTACATCACCTGTGAAGATAGCGGCAGCAATGCGCAACAAACTAGGTTTTGCTGTCGAGGAGCGCGGCAATATGACTAAGGATGCGGCTTTAAAAACATTCATCGAACGAACGAGTGCAGCTGGTGTGCTTGTCTTGATCAATGGAGTTGTCGGTCACAATACCAGACGTAAGCTTGATCCCCAGGAGTTCAGGGGATTTGCTCTCTCTGACTCTGTTGCGCCACTGATATTTATCAATGGAGCAGACGCAAAATCGGCACAGATGTTTACTCTTGCCCATGAACTTGCCCATCTGTGGTTGGGTAAAACTGGTCTGTCAGATGCTGACATGGCTGATGGCAAAGGCGACTCTGAACACAAAGTTGAGACATGGTGCAACAAAGTGGCAGCTGAGTTCCTCGTGCCCAGCACTCAGCTTGAAGAACTAGCAAAGAGCGTTGGTGATGCGGAAATTAAACGTCTAGTCAAATACTTCAAGGTCAGCAAGCTGGTAATTCTTCGCCGTCTATATGACATTGGCAAGATGTCTTACGCTAAATTTATGAATGAATATAAAAAAGAATTGGCGAGTCTGCAAAAAATCAGCAAGACCTCTGGAGGTGGTAATTTTTATGCGACATTCAATGTAAGGATAAACGAAAAGTTCGCACGTGCACTGATCTCTAGCACTTTAGAAGGCAAGACACTCTACCGCGAATGTTTCCGACTTCTGGAAATAAAAAACGCACAAACGTTTGAGTCGTTAGCTAAACAATATGGGATAAAAT
>JAPPIL010000211.1:0-8732 GCA_028877195.1 Pseudomonadota bacterium | reverse complement strand
AAAATGTTTTTATAGAGTCTGGCAAGAGATACTACAGCATGGATATTTGCCCTGTCTTTTGGGAGTGGCTCGTTGCTGCAAACAAAAACGACAAGCTGTTTAGCCTCGACAAGGTAAAGCAAGAGTTATGTGCAGTTAAGCAGGATAGTGTTGCGGAGTGGGCGAGAAGTATTGATTCTGGCAAGGAGAAGGGTAAGCTGTTTCTCCCGTCAGAGGGGGCTGCTGACGGCATGCAAGCAGTGACCTCTTGGGTTGCTGAAGCTGACTATGAAATGGCAGCAAGAGAGGAGTTCTTCAGTGTAGCTGACTATTATCTAGTAGCATATGCTAAACAGGCAGATTACACAGTTGTTACAGAGGAAGTATTCTCGGATGGAAAGAAAAAAATAAAAATTCCTAATGTTTGTAAAGGACTAAACATTAGGTGTATCAACACTTTTGCTATGTTGAGAAGGGAAAAAGTAAAATTCACTAAATACGAAACAGGTCAGTAACTATTAGCAAAATTAGCTCTCTCCAAGAACAGAAAACCATATTCAGCCACATCCTGCCTATCTAACACGCACTTGCAAACACACCGATAAAAATAAAAACAGGAGCGAGGCAATGCATGCATGGCGTGAATTAGCAGTTCCGCATCAAGATGTATTAGAAGGCACATTTAAGCAAAGTGAGTTCGCCGCAGACTTAACACAAGTAGTGCATGGTAAAGCCACTGATGAATATCAAAACCCGCAAAAGTTTTATCGACGTACCTTTATTACTGGAGGGATGCGGCAACTGCTACGTTCAGTAGCACAACGGCTTTCTGGCAAGGGTGGTGATCCTGTCGTGCAATTGCAGACAGCATTTGGTGGCGGGAAAACACATGCCATGCTTGCTGTTTACCATTTGGCAAAAAGCAATTGCCATCCTAATGAGTTACAAGGTGTTAGTGAAGTTCTCAAAGAAATCGGTATCAATGACATGCCTACTGCCACGGTTGCTGTTATCGATGGCAACAATATTGCGCCTAACGAGAGTAAAAAATACGATAAAGTTACGATCAATACCCTGTGGGGTGAACTTGCTTGGCAATTGTGCGGCGGGGCTGGTTATGAAACAGTGGCTCTCTCTGATCAAAGCGGCACATCGCCTGGCAAAGATATATTGATCGACCTGTTGCGCCAAGCAGCACCTTGTGTTGTGTTGATAGATGAACTCGTTGCTTATATCAGACAATTTGAAGAAGGAAAATCCTACCGCGGCGGCACATTTGCTAGCAACATGAGCTTTATACAAGCATTGACTGAAGCCTGCAAAGCAGTGCCTAATGCGGTATTACTAGCATCACTGCCAGAATCAGAAATGGAGGCTGCTGGTGCACGTGGCAGAGAAGCGCTAGCAGCGTTGGAGAAATTTTTCGGACGTGTAGAGGCGGTTTGGAAGCCTGTTGATTCCGAAGAGTCCTTTGCGATTGTTAAGCGCAGGCTCTTTAAGAATTTACAAGACAAAAACGATGAGATTAAGACTAGATGCGAAGAAATACATAGCTATTATCGTAAACGCAACTATAAGGATAAGTTTCCCAAAGAAGTAGCTGATAACGCTTATCTTGAACGCTTAATAAACTGCTACCCAATACACCCAGAAGTATTTGATCGGCTCTACGAAGATTGGTCAACGCTTGAGAATTTTCAAAGAACTAGAGGTGTGTTGCAGTTTCTTGCTGTGGTTATTTACAGGCTATGGAATCGTGGCGATGAAGAGCCAGTTATCATGCCTGGCTCAATTCCGTTAGATGATACTGATGTAAACACGCAAGTAACACGTTATCTACCAACAAACTGGCAAGCAATTATTGAAGGTGAAATAGATGGAGCAAAATCAAAAGCACAAGCCATCGACAACTACGAAACACGCTTTGGTAAACTCCGTGCTGCACGTAAAATTACACGGACTATTTTTCTTGGCAGTGCTCCTGCAAGCAAAGGTAATAGCTTACCTCTAGATCATGTTCTACTCGGTGCATGTAAGCCAGGTGATCAAGTTGCAGGCTACGAAGATGCACTAAAAAGATTGGCAGATAAGCTCCACTATTTGAGCGAAGATAAGCAAGGCTATCGTTTTGATACCAAACCCAATCTGCGTCGAGAGATTGAATCACGCAAAAAAAGATTTAATGACGAAGAGCATATACGACCAGCAATTAAAAGTAAGTTGCGAGACTTGCTTAAGGGTGCATCCATGTTCAATGGTGTGCATATCTTTTGTGACACAGATGATGTGCCTGATGATCTCAAGCTACGTCTTGTCATACCAGAATATGATGCAAACCTATCCTACACACGTAGCGCTGATAACGGCAAGCTTGAAGAAAAAGCCAACGAGTTTCTGCAAAAGAGAGGCACACAATCACGTCAGTATCGTAACCGTTTGCTTTTTCTGGTGGTTAATCGTGCAGCAATTACAAAGCTAAAAGAGAATGCGTCAACGTATCTTGCTTGGCAATCAGTAGTTACCGATATACAAAGTAAAAGCATAAATCTTGACATGTATCAAAGCGACCAAGCGCAGAGAGAACACAGCAAAGCGGAAAAAGTTTTCCAGCAGTGTGTGCGTGAAGCATGGCAGTGGCTGATGACTCCGCTTCAAGAGCATACGACTGATAGCGTGAAAGAACTAGAGTGGGACTATGCAAAGATCGATACAAGTGCGACACATTTGTTAGCAGAAATTGTCAAGCAAGCAAAAGAAGAGGAGTGGGTTGTCGATTCATGGTCTGCACCAAATTTACAACAGAATTTGCAACGCTACTATTTTAAAAACGCAAATAAAGAGGTGGAAATAAAAAAGATTTACGACGATATGGCAAGGTCTATTTACTTGCAACGCCTACAGGACGAGGGTGTCCTTCATCAAGCTATCAAGCAAGGTGTGATGACCAGCGAGTTCGGTTATGCCAACGACAAGCAGGAAGATCATTACGATGGATTAGTCATAGGCAAACCACCGATAACAGTGCGTCCTGATGGTTTATTGGTGCAACAAGACAGTGCAAGAACGCAGACGGATCATGCAGAACAAGTCCGTGAGATAAGCAATAAGCATGCTATGCCAGCTTCTCCAACTAGCACCAAGCAGAAAAAACTCTTTCACGCTGCGGTGAGTTTGCAACCGCAAAAAGCAAAGATGGAGTTCAGCAAAATTACCGACGAAGTTCTGATGCACATAGTTGAAGATAGCTTGTGCCATGTAGAAATTACTGTAGATATTACTGCCCATCACAGAGATGGTTTTAAGTCTGATATGCAGCAAGTTTTACGAGAAAATTGCCGTGCTTTAGATTTTAAAAATGTTGATTTTGAAGAGGAAGGCTAGGGAGGAAGAGAGGATGCATAGAGGGGCACACGAAATAAAAAGAGTCGTCAAAAAAATTCTTGGGGCTAATCTTGATGAGAAAAAATTTATCAACGACAACTTCTCTAAAAAAATAACAAAAAAAGTTTCGTCGCCACTTAAAATTGAAAAGCTCGCCAATCGCTTAACGATTAGCAAAGGTGAAAGTTTTAAAAAACCAGAGCAGATTGATTTTACCATGACCTTCCGTGTTCGCCGTGCTGGTAATGACTTTGATCTGTGGCCAGTTGCTTTTCAAGCAGCAGATGGCAGAGATGTTAATGTTGAGTTGTACTGCGATGATCGAATACTGGTAAATTGCACAGTCCAAAACGACCTCATAGAGTTAGCTAATACATGGGGCAAAGCCTTATCAGCACAACATGTGCAACAAAGCTTACAGCAAGATGACAATCGAAAAAATGAAACTTGAAGATATTAAAAAAGACCAACGATTAAAAGGCATAGAAGGCGATAGCATTGTGACTATCGTTAGTGTTGATAAAATTTCTGACACAGCAACTAACATTATCTATCGCAATAGTGAAGGGCAGATCGGCGAACAGTTGTTACAACGATCAGACGAGGCACGTATCTGCATCGTTAATAAAGAGCAGCTTAATTTTAGCGCTAACGGTAAGGACTTTCAGCTCGCTTTAGAAGCACAGCGTATTCGTCTTGCACATTTGTTCGATCCAATGATGGCTGTGCACACGTCTGATGTTGAGCCGTTACCGCACCAAATAAGCGCTGTTTATGAAGCGATGCTGCCACGCCAGCCGCTACGGTTTGTGCTTGCAGACGACCCAGGGGCTGGAAAAACTATCATGGCGGGACTGTTCATGCGTGAATTGATTATGCGTGCTGATGCCCAGCGTATACTCATCATAACACCTGGCTCATTGTCAGAGCAGTGGCAAGATGAATTGCAGGAAAAATTCACACTGGAATTTGAAATTTTTAGTCGTGAGCGTCAAGAAAAGGAAGCTAGCAAAAATTTTTTCGACCGACATGACAAAATTATCTGTCGCCTTGATCAACTTGCCCGCAACGAACTTTACCTTGAGCAACTTACTAACAGTGAATACTGGGATTTGGTCATCGTTGATGAAGCTCATAAGATGTCTGCGCACTATTATGGCAATAAGCTGGAAAAATCGAAACGCTATAACCTTGGCGAAGCAATTGGTAAACACACACGCCATCTGTTATTGATGACTGCTACACCACACAATGGCAAAGAGGAAGATTTTCAACTGTTTTTAGCATTGCTAGATAGCGATCGTTTTTATGGAAAATTTCGCGACGGTGCACACAAGGCAGATGTGCATGACATCATGCGACGCATGGTTAAGGAAGAATTATTGAAGTTTGATGGCACGAAGCTATTTCCTGAAAGAAAATCTTTCACAGTGGGATTTGCATTATCAAAGCTGGAAAGCATTCTCTACTCCGAAGTTACGGAATATGTCAGAGATGAGATGAACCGTGCCGACCAGCTTGACGAAAACAATAAGCGTAAACGCACAGTCGGATTTGCTTTGACGCTGCTGCAACGAAGGTTAGCATCGAGTCCACAAGCAATACATCACTCGTTGCAAAGACGACACAAGCGCCTTGAACAAAGGCTTAATGAAGAAAAGCTATCTTCTCGTGGTAGAGAAGAAGATATACCAGATGATTTTGATGATGAAGATTTTACCGCCGAAGAACGCGAGGATAAGGAAAATAAAATCGTTGACGCAGCAACTGCTGCACGAACTGTTGAAGAGCTGCAATATGAACTAAATAGTCTCAAACAGCTTGAGCTACGGGCTAAAGAAGTCGTTGATTCTGGTGAGGATTGCAAGTGGGTTGAGGTGAGAAAAATTCTCATGGAAACTCCAGAGATGAAAAATCAAGATGGCTTGTTACGTAAAGTAATTATTTTTACTGAACATCGCGATACACTTGAATATCTCGTTGAAAAGATTGCGGACGTGCTTGGCAGTGAAGAGTCAATCGTTACTATTCATGGTGGCACGCGTAGAGACTTGCGTAGACGAGCACAGGAAGAGTTTCGCAACAACGCCGATGTCAGAGTGCTTATTGCTACTGACGCTGCTGGAGAAGGTGTTAACCTGCAAAATGCAAATTTGATGATTAATTACGATTTGCCATGGAATCCTAATCGTCTTGAACAGCGCTTCGGTCGTATTCATCGTATTGGTCAAACAGAAGTATGCTATCTGTGGAATCTAATTGCCAAGGAAACACGTGAAGGTCAGGTTTTACAACGTCTTTTTGATAAAATTGCTACACAGAGTAAAGCATTAGGCGGTAAGGTATATGATGTCTTGGGAGAAGTTTTTGCAGGTAAATCTTTGCAAAATATTTTAATTGAGGCAATTCGTTATGGTGATACGGATGAGGCAAGAAGGAAACTCACAGAAAGAATTGACAACAGTATGGAAACAAAACACCTACGTGATGTTATGCGAAGGACTGCACTTGTTGAACAGCATATGAGTATTGACCAACTCTACACTATAAAAGAGGAGATGGATAAAGCCGAAGCACGTAAGCTACAGCCATATTTTGTCAAATCTTTTTTCAGAACTGCATTTGAAAAAATTGGCGGTAAACTTATCAGTAGAGAAAAAGAGCGCTGGGAAATTAGACATGTCCCCGCTGAAATTCGTCAGCGAGATCGGATAGCTGGTGAGAAACGCACGCATGTCACGAAAAAATATGAACGAATATGTTTTGAAAAAGAGTTTGTCAGGTGCGATGACAAACCAATAGCTGACTTTGTTCACCATGGCCATCCGCTGATGGCAGCAACAACAGATATTATTTTAGAAAAATTTAGACCACAGCTGCAAACAGGAGCGGTATTAATTAATTCAGCGAGTGATTCAATCACACCTCACATAATTTTCATGCTTGAACACGCGGTAAAAGAATCAACGGGAAAAAAGCTGACTGTCTCACAAGTATTACGGTTTGTAGCAATTGATGCCAATAAACAGATCAGTGCAGCTGGCTATGCTCCGCACCTAGATTTACGTTCACCTACAGATAATGAGCTTATCAAGATAAAAAGCCATGTTCTTGGGGGTGCTTGGCTTGCGGAAGATTTAGAAGGAAGAGTGCTAGAGTTTGCGGCAGAAAAGATTGTCCCTGAACATTACCGTGAGGTTAAGACAAGGCGCGAGCAGCAAATTGATAAAATTGATCAAGAAGTACATAAGCGTTTGACGCGGGAAATAAATTTTTGGACTGACCGCCATGAAAAGCTTAAAGAGGATTTTGCTGCGGGTAAGCAGCCGCGTATGCAACCAGAAAATGCAAAGCGCCGAGTAGAAGAGATAGATGCTCGTCTTAAACAGAGAAGGCACGAACTAGCGACTAGGCGAAACGTTGTGTCAATACAACCACGGATCATTGGCAGTATGCTAGTAGTTCCAGCTGGATTACTGGCTAAATTATCTGGCGCTAATAATTTTTCCGCTGATAGCGATAGCCGCAAACGTCTTGAGCAGATTAGCATGAATGCAGTGCGAGCACGGGAAGAAGCAACAGGCAATGAGGTGTTTGATGTTTCTGCTGAAAAATGTGGTTGGGACATCACATCACGCCCACCCTCTCAAGGTGAAGTGATAGGCGAAGATCGTCATATTGAGGTTAAAGCAAGAGCAAAAGGGCAGGACACGATTACTGTCACCAAAAACGAGATTTTGACCGCACTTAACCAAAGAGAAAAATTCATTCTCGCCATTGTCATCGTTGATGGAGAAAACTACGAGGGGCCTTATTATATTAGAGAGCCGTTTGAAAGAAAGCTCAGTGATATTGAAACCAGCACAAATTTAAAAATTAGTGAACTTCTGAAAGTTGCGGAATGAGAGGTAGGAGTGAGGAGTTCGTTGGTTGCGACATTGATAGAAAAGGTAAATATTTTTGCTGTAAAGCTTGATCGAGTTGCCAATGAGTCAATCAAAAATATAGAATTTCTGACCAAGGCAATGTCTGACAGCTTTAATTAAGCAACTAAACTAACTTTATGGAGGCAGATCACCATCCCTCACATGCTCCCCTCCTGAGCTAGTTGCCAAGCACTTATAAATCATCGCTAAATTACTTATGTGACAACATCGTCCTATGTGTTTATCCAGTTAAAGTTTTGCCTGTGCCACAAGGCATGATGAGATTGCCAACACCAGTTATCCTTAAAGCCTTTGATGACATCACGCAAGGCAGCTTGTTGATGCGGCTTGAGTTCTTTTTTAGGCACAAGGGAATGCTTATTGTCTTTTTGCAATAAGCTTTGCCAATTAACACTAGAGCGTTGCAACTCGTTGAAATCAAATCTCTGACAAGGTTTAGTGCGATGGTTAAGTGCTTCCTCTGCGTGCTTGCTCCATTTGCTGGTTGTCGCGACAATGATGCCGCTCGCAAAAATTTTTTGCCTAACATATTGAGAAAGGAGTCGATGTCTTCTTTCTTTAGCTCGTGTGCTTCATCATAGAACTTACACTGAATGGCACATATCTCGCCATCATGACACTCGGCAACAATATCAACACCCGTATCTGCCCCTGTCCGCTGTGGCCAGTCATGCCAAAACCATACCTGTTTGAACCTGCTCTTGTATTGCGGGTCTTTCCTGAAGAAAGCAAGCATCAACTTTTCAAAGTAATCACCTTGCTCACGGGGATTTTTTGCTTTTCTTTTTAGTTCACCAAGAGCATATAGGTCTCTTAAACAGGCTGGATAATGTATCCACTTTATTCGGGGGCAACACCAGATGAAGGTGATCGTCGTCGTTCTGCTATGTTCTATGTGCTTTGCGAGTAGAGTCGATGCGAGTGTGTTAGCGAAGGCAGGTAGTCTTACTAGCAAGGTGGTTGTTGGGATAGGCAAGGCTACCAAACTAGCTGTCGTAGGGGCAATATGTCTTAACCTCCTGTCCTGTGAGCTAGACCGTGAACGCGAGCTGTTGCAGAATGTCATAACTCCAAGTGCCGAGGTAGAGGCATCTTTTCCAATTATGCAGGGTATTACTACCTATGACCAGACACAGATATTCGCCCAAACGGATACCAGCGGTGTCTATTCCTTCGCGTTGTTGGATAGTAGCGGTAAGGAGATAGCTCCTACTTCCATTGATCGGAATGATTACCAAGAAGCCTCCTTGACGATACAGAAACTTCTTTTTAGTGAATTGACCCCAAACACCAATTATTTGTTGCAAGTGCGTGATACTATCTCAAGAGAACTTCTCGATGAAAGATTGCTGTCAACCCTTGATCATAACAAAGAAGATATGAATGACCGCCAATCTTAACCGAGGGTTGGTTACCTCATATAAG
>JAPPIL010000178.1 GCA_028877195.1 Pseudomonadota bacterium | reverse complement strand
AACTATTTTAAAAATTTTTTTTCTAACAAAAACAACAATTTTTTTCCAAAAAAATGGTTGAGTGGGGGGGACAGCCCCCCCCCCCCCCCCCATAATAAAAAGGAGAGATGTTGCTTATGCACGGCATCTTCGCCAGCGCCAGCAGATGCAGACAGTCGCAAGCAGAACGATACTGATAAACTGCGAAGTAGAGAGGTGGTCGTTTATAACCCAGCCCCGATAATCGCCACGCAAGAACTCATTACCAAAGCGAAACAGTGCGTAACTACCAGCCCCGATAATGCCGACTGCACCGATAAAAAAGCGTTGCTGCAGCGCACGACAGTAGCGATACAGGCAGATGAACATCATCAAACAAAAGGCGGTTTCATACAACTGGGTTGGGTGGCGTTTGATGTTATCGCCTAAATTTGGAAAGACCACCCCAAACACACTGTCGGTCGCAACACCAAAGTCATCACCGTTCAAAAAACAACCGACCCTTCCATCGCCAACGCTAATAAAAAAACGATGACGACATAATCAAGCAGATACCAACCAATACCTGCATGTCGCCACAGATAGAGCAAGGCAACGCTTGCCGCCGCAACTACACCACCATAAAGGGTCATGCCCCCCATAGCGACCAGTTGTTGAAAGAAATCACCTAACCCTCTCACCTCGCTCTCTACGATTATGGACAAGGCACGCGCCCCGAAATAACCAGCCACATAGCACAGCATATACACATCAATCGCCGCACGACGACTGACACCGCCATGCACATGCACCAAACGCAACAGCAGCACCAATGCCACTAATGCTGCGAGGAAGTAACAAAAGTGCCAAGCAGGGAGAACAATGTTTTTGTATTCAAAAAGGATTGGGTTCATATTGAGATAATAAGCGTAATAGCGGCTAGCCCATCATTAATCAGCAGACATAACTACACAGTTGCCTCTTCCGATGCATGTGAATCCTCCAAGCCAAGGTCGTCCACCTTAAACTTATGGGTAATTTTTTCTTCCGCCGCTTGTAAAATTTCTTTCTTATCCTGAAAAGAAGACAGCGGTGGTAAATCCTCTAGCCCCCGCAACCCGAATACTTTTAAGAATTCATCCGTCGTGCCAAACAGCAGCGGTTTGCCAACCCCGTCCTTCTTACCAACACAAGCAAGCAAGCCCCTGTCTAACAAGGAACGCACAAGATTGCCACTCTCAACACCGCGGATATGTTCAATCTCTGCTCGTGTCAACGGCTGCCGATAAGCCACGATGGATAATGTTTCCAACGCCGCTCGCGATAACGGTCTTACCCGCTTGACTCGCTGCAGCAAAGGACTGACCGCGGCAATGGTTTGGAACTGAAAACCCTTCGATGTGCGACAAAAGACAAAACCACCCGACCGCTGTTGATACTCCGTCGCCAAACTCTCACAAGCCTGCGCCACATCATGTGTATCAACCTCCAGTGCTTCAGCAAGTGCGTCAACACTCATCGGTGTGGGGGCAGCAAATACCAATGCTTCAACTTGCGAGCGTAGTGGCAAATTAAGTGGCAAACTATTCAATGCTCTTAACCTCTATGGTAATTTAAGCACCAGCACCGTTATGTCATCAAGCTCCGTATATTCAGCACTGATCGCCAGCATTTTTTCAGAGATTGTCGCAGCAACATCAGCAAAATCTTCGGTCTCACTCAAAGACTGTGCCACTATTTGCTGAGCAAGCGGCATCATCGCTAACAACTCTTCACCGACCATGCGACCAAGCAAGCCATCTGAAATATACACCAGATACTCCCCGCTTTCATAGTTGCTTACATGCGGCTTAACTGCTTCAAAATCTGCATCTTCAGGCATAATTAGCTCTTCGGACATCATCATAAACGTCAGTCTTGCTTCCATATCACCGACGTTATCAACTACAAACCCGTCGCTCGTTTTTGTCGCCCGCATAAAATAGTCCGAACCTAAAAACAGCGATGATACTTGGCGGCTGCGCAGATTGATCACTGAATCAGTGAGCGTGTAGAACATAGATTTCTTCAGCCGTAAAGCATCACGCAAAGTAATCAATGCCTGCTTCTGCCCCTCCGTGCCATGCTGAAGATAAAGTTTACGCATCAACGCCTGTATCTCGCGGTCATGGAAACCAGTCTCAAGCGCTGTCGCTACTGTTGCCGCTAGCAGGTCATGCCCCATGACATCACCGAAACGCACCAACATGTGCTCATCATCAAGCATTTGGAGATCAAAAAAATCACCGCTAAAAACACCCGATGCCCCTTTGTTGATATAGGACAGCTCACAGCCAGACGCACAACTGGCAGATTTTAGCTGTTCAGCTTGGATGCGTTGACGAAACTCCGCAGCATTAGTGCTGCCCATTCTGGTAATACCGATAAAGTTTCTAATCAATAGTTCATGGATGACCTGCCGCTGTCGCTCAGTAACGAGCGCAGAAACCGTTTGACTCGCAGCGCTAACCTCTTTAATACCTAGTGTGCTAATGCTAAAGAAAGCGATCAACAAGGCACTAACAGCACGCAACCCCAAAATACACCCAAGATAAAGGTAAGACCTCAATGATCCCCAAGATAATGTCATACAAACCGCCCGCATCGCCCCTCTCGCTACTACAGTTATCAGATATTCCTAGACTCATACACCTAGTCCTCACTATGATTCAAGTATATGCGCAAAATTGAACTCCAAAACTTAATTATCCGCTGCATTATAGGGGTATTAGCACACGAAAGGCATACTCTTCAAAGAGTGGAGGTTTCGGTTACCATACATCTTCGTTCCGATAAAGCCGCACGGTCTGGCTCTATGCGGGATGCGGTTGATTACGCCAAGTTAGCAGAGGAGTTGCGTTTTATCCTGCAGGCAGCGCAATTCTATCTGCTGGAAACCGCCGTTGACACGTTAGCAAAATACATCATCACCGTTTACGCTCAGCATACGTCAGAAGTAGAGATAAGTATCAGCAAACCAGATATATTAGCCAACACCAAGCCAAGAGCAACAGTGGCATTAACGTGCGATGAAGTAGATACCAAACGCAAGGACAGCACCTTTGGTTATGTGGACACTGTGCATGTAACAGAACCGTGCGGGATGTATATCCTCAACATCACACCTCAAAACAGCATCCCTACCCACTACCATGTCTATACTGAAGAACATGAAATGGTGCTAACTAGTGGCTTGCACCTCCAGAGACAGGCGGTCAACGCAGGCACAATCGTCAGGTGGCCGCGCTACTTCCCACATCGCTACGATAACTACAGCGACACCGTGCAGAAAGTTCTTTGCATTGACAAGCCCGCCTTTCAACAACAAGATGTAGTTAGCACAGACTGTGAAGAGTTACGCCTGCCATGATTGATGCCCCTGCCTTGAACGCCTTGTTAAATTTCGCAAGCCTCATCTGTCTCATCACTGGGCGCATTGCCATCACCAGCAAAAACGTCGCCCGCCACAAGACTTGGATGCTCCTTGCCTGTTTCTTCTCTGTCCTTTTTTTTTGTAGCTACTTGCACTACCACTACAATGCTCAAATGACTACCTTCCCGCTCGCAGGATGGGTGCGTTATCTTTACTACACGATACTCCTTACCCACATCCCACTGGCGATACTGGTAGTTCCTGCCGCCTGCTGTGCAGTTTATTTTGGTTTGACGCACAAGATTACCGCTCATATCCGTCTTGTCCGTTGGCTCTTCCCGATTTGGGTCTATGTTTCTACAACAGGCATGTTGATTTACCTAATGCTGTATCAGTTGCCGAAGCTGTTTCTTTAAGTCATCATCAACACAATGCCTTGATAACAAACGTAAAATACATATTGTTTGCTAAAACAGTTAAAGAAATTCCTTATATTACCGATGGCACAGATGAGAGCTAACAGAGCTAAATTGCGATGAGGGTGCGTGTGCTTACAAGGCTAAACCATCGACTACTGCTATTATTGGCACTGCTATCGGTGTCGCTAGTTGGTGGCGAATTGTATGCCAACAAGCGTGGCAGGACGGTAAACGCTAACAAGAGCATGCAGAAGCGTAAATTGTCAGTTGAATCAAAAGTATCGCGAGACCGTCGCACGATTGATTTTAATAAAGCCATTGATATTGATGGTGAACGCCGTAACCCGCTCGGTGCTCTCCTTGACCAAAAGCAAGCCGACAAAAACTATGAATTTATCAAGCTTCGCCTCCGCTGGCGAAAAGAAATGATTGAATCCGCCTACGATTTGACACTTTAACAGCTCTACTGTCAAAGCATTGGTGTTGCTATCGGCAAAGCTTATTATACCTCTGGTTCGGATCAAACTTTTGCTCGTGCACTAAAATAGCGGTATAATATAAAGCACTTACAGGAGTTGGTGCTTTAGTCATGAGCGTAGTGAGAATAGCGTTAGGTCTTTGCCTATGTGCGGTTCTGGCATGCCAAAGCAACAAGTCCCGCCACGTGCTCACTGGCAACGAATATGCCAGAGACGGGCTATTGAAGGAGGCAGTCAGTGCCTACCGCCTAGCACTACAAAAAGATCCGAACAATCACGCGGCCAGTCGCAATTTAGGGCTATTGTATGTCAGAATGGGCAAGTACTCCCTAGCAATCAAGCATTTGCGCCGTAGTTTAGATTTTTTTCGCAATGACTTTGATATTCACTTCTATCTTGGTGAGGCATATCGTTCTAAAGAAAGATACGCCGAAGCAATCTACCGCTATCGTTCAGCGATAAACATCAAGCCTGATGCTCCCGAAGCCCTCAAATCACTGGGCTGGACTTACTATAAGATCAACCTTCTCCAAGACGCAGAGGCAACCATAAAGAAGTTTCTCACCTTAGATAGAAACGACTATGATGGCGTTATAATCCTTGCTCGTGTTTATTTTAGGCAAAACAGATACAAAAGTGCGATGAAACTAATCGAAGCCTATCGCGCCAAAGTTGACGCACGCTCTCTGTCCTACTTACAGAGCATTGAAGGCGACATCAACATGAAGGCTGGTCGCATCAAGGTTGCGATGCAACTATACCGTGATGCTTTGCGCAAAAGTCCGATGCTGGTGGGGGCATTGCTTGGTCTTGGTCGCGTTGCGATCAAACAAAAACACCCCCAACATGCGATTCGCTACCTAAAACGTGCTGTGCGTCTTAACCCAAAATCTAGCCAAGCACACATGTTATTGGGTCAAGCTTACGAAGGCATCAATGTCAGAAAATCCCTAGACTACTACCGACGCTATAAGCAACTCGCCCGTCAACAACGTGAACCAGCCAATCAAGTCGCAATCGTCAATAGCAGGATAGAACGGCTACAAAAAGCCACTAACTGACGGCGTTAAGATGAACCACCTGCGTTTGTGCCCCAAAACAACATGACCGCCGCCGCGGAAGCGATGTTCAATGACTCAATTGCTTTGCCGCCGCTACTTGGTATCCGAAACAAGCAGTCGCAATGCCCACGCAATAGAGGCGAAATCCCCTTATCTTCAGAACCGAATAAATAAACCTTTTTGCTAAAATCACAAAACTGTAAAGGTTCACCCCGCACATCCGCACCGATGACCCAAAAATCAAACCCCTTTAGCTTGGCAAGCACCCGACTGATATTTTTGACAACATACAAATTTACGCATGCCAAGCCCCCATGCGCCGTCGCAACCACGGTAGCTGTAAGTTGCGCCTGTCTACGGTCAGCGATAATTACTCCCTCAATCCCAAAGAAAGCCGCCGCCCGCACGACCGCACCCAAGTTGCGCGGGTCAGAGATATGGTCAAGCGCTACCAGTGTCTGCAACTTGCCGCTATGCAGCGCAGCATCAAGCTCATTCTCACGTAGAGGAGTAAGTTGTATCTCAGCCCCAGCAGTTGCGCCAATGCGCACCAACGCTCGCACATCAGTTGGCAACTTTTGATGTTGTCTAGCGGTGCAGGTAGCACTAACTACTGCTTGCGGACGATGTAAAAGATACTCGCGCAGATGCCCAAATCCAGTTATGCTGAACTTCATGCGCTCCTAGCAAACTGATGCACTGCGGCGAGCTTATCGCTAACATCTGTGGGTAAGACATCTATCGCTAATTGCGAGACGAATTTTGCAATGCTGTTAATCATCAGCAAGTAACGCGACACTTGCGACTTGTCTATCGCACAATGGTCATGGATAGTTAGCATCGTCAGTGGTGTAATAGTCGCATCACCATCAAGACACAAGGTGCGGATAATCTTACAGTCGATAACACTGTCGTGGGCATAGGAAACTATTTCACCCAGCATTGCGGCACAACCATGCCGACGCAATGCCCCTACCACTGCTGCGACGATACGGTTGTAATCATCAATTGTTTGCTGTAACTCATCATCGCTCACTAAACGTTGCCAGCGTGTCTCTGTTTTATCATCAATACTACATTGATTATCAGCTAGCATTTCCATCAAACACACCAATGTATAGGTTGGGTGCAACCTAGAATTGACCACTATCTCACTGACTTGCTTATGCTTTGCCACTATACGCAACATATCTTGATTGAATTGGCTAACACCCTCTGCTGCAGGGTTTATAGTAAGTATCGCACCATCCGTAACTACCGTGCAGAAGTGCTGAAACGAGACATGAAACGCCTTGAGACGATTGATTAACTCCATTGACGGTTCAACAAGGGCGTAGCCAAGCTCACCGTCGCTGGGCTTGAGTTGATATTTTACTTCTTCACCGAGATAGACCGAGCGGATAACGTTAGCTATCTGCACCTTCAGGGAAAACCAAAGCTGATTGTAAGTCAACAGTTTGTCATCCAACGCTATTTTACCGATACGGCGCTCACCCGATAGTTTCATAATCGTTTGTGTTAACTCATCCAAAGACATGAAACCGTAGCGATAAAATATTTCCCCCAAACGATCATCAAGTAACTCTGAAGTAGCACAAACAAAATGCCCTTTGACAAGGTGCACGCTTTTGCTACCACTGTCGGTCTCCATATCAACCTTGCCTGTCCAGCGGTCTCTGATCAACCCCTGTAAAACATAGGTAAACCTGTCTATTGAACTACAGCCAAATTCATGCTCATTTTCAGCACTCATACTTGCCCCTACTTTAGCTCGTCCTTGCTGCTGATTATCTTGCTCACTAAACCGTAAGCTAAAGCTTCTTCAGCATTCATCCAGTAATCTCTAATCGTATCTTCCGACACTCGCTCCAGTGCTTGTCCGCATTCTTCCGACAACAGGCGATTGATCTTCTCACGAGTTTTGAGAATTTCTCTAGCGGTGATTTCCAAATCAGATGCCTGTCCTTCAACATGACCCATAATCAGCGGTTGATGGATGAGAAACTGCGAGTTCGGCAATGCAAAGCGATTCTCCTTGCTAGCAGCAACGTTGATAATCGTCGCAATACTCGCACACAAGCCAGCGTTGATGATGCGCACCGTTGAGTTGATGTAGCGCATGACATCAAAGATAGCGAAACCGCTGTTGATTTCACCACCTGGGCTATTGATATACACAGTAATCGGATCACTAGCCTCCCGATCCAATACCAACAAGTCAGAAATTACCCGCCGCGCAACCTTCGCATCAATGCCTTCCGAAATAAATAAAGCACGCGACGCAAGAAGTTTCTGCTCCGAGTAGCGTTGTAGTATCTCCGCACCGATGTCTGCCATTCAACACCTCCATTGTTCTATTCTTTTTAAGTGATTTTGCCCCAAGCCATGCTCGCCACAGCCAAATAATCTAACATCAGCTACTGTTTTTTAGCAATGCGCTGTCGGTCGCCAGAAAACCCAAGCATAACATTTAGCAAAGGGTTGCCTTTTTTGTCTTTGAACAGGGCGTGTTGATGATTTTGTAAAACATAAAATTGCTTGAACGGTTTCAAAACCCCGCCAACCAGTATCGTGCCTACCTTTTCTTCAATGTCCTTGTTTTTTCCAAAACGACGGTAAAACATCAAAGATGTTTTGTATTTGCCTGTGTAGCGCGACCAAGATAAAGGCTCGCTGACGATATGCCAATCGTCAAGATAAATATGGTTTGAGCGCTCTAATGCCACTCGCAAGGTATACTTTTGGGCTGGCAACTTATGGTAGCTGGTTTTCTTCTTGACCGTTTGTTTTTGGAATGTTGCCAATGTTAAGGCGATGCGGACTTTCTTTTCAGCTGGAAGTACGCCATACGCCAAGCTACCCGCAACGATACAGCCTGCTAGCAGAAGTTTATTCATCGTTAGCTATCCCACTTAATCTTGAGAAGATGCTTTAATTATAACTCTTACCCACCTGAAAAGGTAAGTGTGTAGGGCTAGCTGATCCCGATCTATTTCATAGCGTCGCTACACAACATGAATGCTAGTGCCCGGCGAAGCCGCATCGCAGGCTGAATAAGGCAAAGACCAAGTTTTTACTTGGTCTTTGCAATTGAGTGCTATGTCGGTGCGCAGCAAACAATAAATTCGCTAGCCTGCCGACCCCGACCGTGTTGGTCTCGGTCTTGGACTACTTGTGCGCGTCGGTCGCGCTGTCGGTCTCGGACTCCGTGTGCGCGTCGGTCGCGCTGTCGGTCTTGGACTCCGTGTGCGAGTTGGTCGCGCTGTCGGTCTTGGCCTCGACGTGCGAGTTGGTCGCGCCGTTGGTCTCGGACTCGACGTGCGCGTCGGTCGCGCTGTCGGTCTTGGACTACTTGTGCGCGTCGGACGCGTTGTCGGTCTCGGACTCCGTGTGCGAGTTGGTCGCTCTGTCGGTCTTGGACTCGACGTGCGAGTTGGTCGCGCTGTCGGTCTCGGCCTGCTCGTGCGCGTTGGTCGCGCCGTTGGTCTCGGACTCGACGTGCGAGTTGGTCTCGCTGTTGGTCTAGGCATGCTCGTGCGCGTCGGTCGCGCCGTCGGTCTTGGCCTCGACGTGCGAGTTGGTCGCGCTGTCGGTCTTGGCCGCGATGTGCGAGTTGGTCGCGCTGTCGGTCTTGGCCTCGACGTGCGAGTTGGACGCACTGTTGGGTCAGGTCTGCGCGTGCGTGTCGGACGCACCGTCGGCTCTGGTCTGCGGCGGCTGCGGTCAGAGCGGTTGACCATACAACGGTTTAGTCTGCTACTCCAGTGATGTCCAGCAGGGCAGCGACGGGTGTAATCAACCCGAACACAGCGTTCACGACGATAGTCGTAACGATACCCTCTTTGACAGTTAGAGGCATTGCGCACACAGCGCTTGCGGCTATGCGACCAGTGATAGCCGCTATCGCAGTAGCGTTGACTACGACGACATTGCCTATCGCGACGATCCCAAATATAACCTGGCCGACAAGGGCGTTCTTTGAGCACGCACCTGTTGCGGGAATTGCTATAGCGATAACCGCTAGGACAGTCTGGTTGCTTACAGTAGCTACCGAAAATCCCCGCATAGACACGCACTTGACCATACGGACACCATGTGTCGCCTAGCACACAACGATTGTAGCGCCAGTCATAGCGATAATTATATGGACAACGAGGGTCAGAATCCCTGACACAATATCCTGTGAAAGGGTCATAGAAACGCCCAACCGCACAACGAGGATCACGTGCATAAGGGATACAAACTTCCCTTGTCGGATCATAGTATGTGCCACTACCACAGAGAGTTCCCCTCTCCTGCACGCAATGTCCTGCACTTGCACTGTAGTAATAACCTGCGGGGCAGTAGTAAGTTCTGTCCTTATCATCAGTTGCATCATTGCTGAGCACCTGCAAAGACAATTGCTGATATGTCGTCGCATATTCTTCATCGCCTTCAGGATGTGTTTGGTTTTTGAAGTTGATATAATAAGTGCCGACCGCACTCATTGCTCGCGGCTGAAAACGGTTAGCGTCAATGATATGCTCTTCACCAGAGCCATTCGGTGTAACACGTCCAATGAACCGATACTCTGACCTCCGATGGGTGCTAGCTTCATCGGCACGGTAAACGTTGAAATACATCGGCTCTGCGCCATACTTTGACTGGTTGTAATACAGAACAGCTGTAACTATCTCGCCTCTTTTTACTCTGGTGGCAGTTACATAAGAAGGCTTGCTCTCACCGAGATTGTAGTCCACCGCACTGACATAGTAATGCCGAATAGTTTCTCGTTCTCGCGCTCCCAAGAACCTTGACAGCAAACTCGGAATCGTTGCGAAGCTTTCCACCGTAACTGGGTCAATGTCATAACTGTAATCGCTAGGCAGTTTGTAAGTCTCGCGATCACGCGGCGTGCCCCAAGCATAGATACCGTCTTTGCCATCCTCGCGGCTATAAACCCGCATGCCAGGCAAGTCATGCCAAAGCGGAACAACATCAATAGTGTTGCTATGGATAAACCTAATATATTCATTGTAGTATTTATCAACTGTCGCAGGTGGCATCGCACCGTTGTCAGTATTCGGTTTCATATAGGCATCGTCATAGTCATCGTTTTGCGCACTCTCAAAACAGAGCTTGCTTACAACAAAATTCGTCGCCAAACCCGCTGCCGACGCAATGCTGCGCTTAATATCCACACCGAGATTGAAGCACCATCGCCCGATAAACAACGGCGCACCCGCAAGATAGATCGTGCGTCCGTCATCGTCTTCTTCTGTGCTCGGCGCATACATCGCCAAACCTGGCGGCAGTTGTGAGCTAATCACTTCCCAGTTGAATGCTTCGTAATCTTTGTGAACACTGCTCGTTATGCGGATTTCCGTTTCGCTGTATTCAGCATACTTAACGAACATGTCCCTATCGTTGTAAGTGATGTAGTAGTGCTCGCCGTCCGTATCAGTGCTTGGCGCACCATCGGATGGCAGTCGTGGGAGGTTTGATTCCGTAGTCGCATCAGTAGTGCTAGATTCCGCCTTGACACGCGCCTCACCCCACATGCCAGCAAAATCCGAACTAAACAGCAGTGCTGCCACTAGTGTGAACAAAACTGCCCATAGACCTCGACGCATCATGAGTCCCCTCCCTATGCAATTGTAGATTAGCGTTCAGCAATAACAAGTGTAGGTCAGCTAACCTATAAATGCTACGATAAATTTATTTAAATTCGCGGTTAGTTAGCTCGTGATTGAAAGGTATCCCAGCCTTTGAGGTAGATGTAGGCCGTTGTCAGTTGGCGATCTTTTTGTTGTGCTTCTGACCAATTCTTGATGCTCTTCAGCATGCCAGTATCTTTGCTGACATCGCTCAAGTCTTTGCTCTTAATGTGGCGTTGGAGTTTTTCTTCCCGTGTCGGTTGTGTTTGACTAGAAAACTCCTGCTCAACATAAATATCAGGCACGATGCCCTTTGCTTGAATAGATCGGTCTTTTGGTGTGTAGTAGCGAGCCACGGTCATCTTCAACCCCGACCCATCGGGCAATACTACCAATGTCTGCACCGACCCTTTACCAAACGTCGGTGTGCCAATAATCAGCGCACGGTCATGGTCTTGTAGAGCACCCGCAACGATTTCAGATGCACTGGCGGTGCCACTATTGATCAACACCACCATCGGAAAACCACTGTAGGTATCGCGCTTGTGAGCAAATTCACGCTCAACACGGCTATCGTTACGCCCAACAGTAGAAACGATAATCCCCGAAGGAATAAACAAATCACTGACCCGCACCGACTGCTCCAATAGTCCGCCTGGGTTGTTGCGCAAATCAAGCACTAAACCACGCATATTGTCCCGTTGCTGCTGTAATACTTTGATGAGTTCAGCGCTGGTTTCATTTTGAAAACTACTGACTTTGATATAATGAATGTGCGAATCAAGTGCGTGTGCATGCACCGATTTAACCTTAATAACGGAACGCACGAGCTTAAATTTCTTTAGCTCCTCGCCACGTTTAATCGTCAGCTCAACCGTCGTTCCAACCTTACCCCGCAACAGGTTAACAGCCTTGCCACTACCAAGCACATCAACCTTCTCACCATTGATGGCAACGATAACATCGCCTGTTTGAATCCCTGCCTTGCTCGCAGGGGAATTATCAAGCGGCGAGACGACGATTAGTTTTTCACGCTCACGCGAAACGATAATGCCGATACCGCCAAACTTACCTTGCGTATCCATCGTCAGTTGCCGAAATGCTTCTTTGGGCATGATAACTGTGTGTGGGTCAAGCTTCCCGACGATACCCTGTAATGCGCTTTGCACCAGTGTGTCGCGTTTAACCTGTGTTGAATCAAAGTAGCCCGTCTCAAGATAGTAGAGGACTTTAGCGAATGTCTCTAGCGATTGATACTCTTGTTGGGCAAAGCCCTTGCCTATGAATAGCAACGGCAAACACATACATGCAAGGCATAGAGGTCGCATCATCATCTCCGCAGTTGTTTGAGGCGTGCTATCGCACTTTGACGTTCTTGGTATTCAAGACCAGTCAAGCGACTGTAGGTGGTAAGTTCTTTGATTGCCAGATCGGGGCGTTTGATCTGCGTGTAAGTTGCCGCCAGGTGATCAACTGGTTCATAGCACTTGCGGCAGAAGTTTTGTGCTCGTTTGAGATATTTAACTGCTTTTTTGTAGCGATGATGCTTTTGATATAAGATCCCTAACTTCAGCAATGATAGGTAGTATGACGGATTCTCGGACAGAGCTTTGAGATAATACTTCTCTGCTGTCCGCCACTTACGACTGCGTTCATGGATCAAGGCTAAATTATGGTAGAGGCGTTCCTTGTATTGGTAGTCGTCGGCATGTTCAAGTAGTTCTAGCAGGAGCTTCTTGGCATCGGCGTATTGGTTTGCCGCTATGTAAGCTGAACTTAAGTTAAGTCCATGCACGATAGATGGTTTAAGGTCTTGAACTTTCTCCAGATACAAAATTGCTTTGGTTGGATTGTTCAACGCTAGTTGTGTTACACCCATCAGGCGCAGAAAGTCTTGGTTGTTCGGATGTTTGGCAAGAGCAGAACGTAACTCCTGATGTGATTGGGCTGGCATGCCTGCGTTCAAATAATTAGTGATGATACGCAGTTGTGATTTGATGATGCGTTCTTGTTTGCTGTCGTGCTTGATGCTTTGGCAAGCAGGGGCAACTGCCAGCAAGACAATCAATGCCAGCGCTTGACCGCCAGCTCCTGTTTTACAGCTCAACCCGTCTCCCACAACTTTTACAACTTTGTATTAAGCGATAACTCGTTATCGTCGCCACCAGTGGTCTCTAGTATAATAACCTAACATATATTTGTATTTGTTTACGAGAGGCGTTAGTAGCTCGTGCTCTCCCCCTCTTGTTCACAAACATATGCTGGTTTGAATCAGGAACAA
>JAPPIL010000013.1 GCA_028877195.1 Pseudomonadota bacterium | reverse complement strand
GGGTTATGTTGGGTTTGCGCTTGATGTTTATGGCAAAGGGGTGCTTGGCAGTAGTGTTGAAGAAAACACTCGGCTTATGACTCCATTCATGGAAGATCGCAATCACTTACAGGAACGTCTGACCGTTGCTTATGAGACACTCAAGCAACAACCACAAGTAGAAGCGAGTAATATCGCAGCGATTGGTTATTGCTTCGGTGGTTTATGCGTTCTTGATATGGTGCGCAGTGGGCTAGCTTTGGCTGGAGTAGCTAGTTTTCATGGCATCTTGAAACCAAGTTCGCAACAAAAGAACAATGCCCCTTCAAAGAGCAAGGTTTTGATTTTACATGGCGACAAAGACCCGATGGTTGCATTTGATGATCTTCAACAATGTCGAGCCGAACTAGCAAAACTCGGCTGTGATTGGCGCATGCATATCTATAGCCAAGCACTGCACGCCTTCACCAATCCTGATGCTAATGATCCAAAACTCGGCACCGTCTATAACAAGCAAGCTGATGCTCATTCTTCGCTTCTGCTTTGGGATTTTCTGCGTGAGCTGTTTGATGTGCCTAGTAGCGAGTAAGGTGATTATCTGCTAAATATGTTCTTTATGTTAGGTTAGTCATAGCGGGGGCGTAGCTCAGTTGGTTAGAGCGCAGCGTTGACATCGCTGAGGTCAGAGATTCGACTTCTCTCGTTCCCATTATCGTTTCAAACAGAGTGCCCAAAGGCACTCTGTTTGAAACGAACAAACGGTCGCCGATAGGCTTAGGCGCGTGCCCTTTGGCACGATTTCTCATACGAACAAACGGTCGCCGATAGGCGTGGAGAGTGCAGCACTTTGCTGTCTGCGAGTAGCGAGGTTCGGCTGTGCCAGACATCCTGCACTCCGATTGAAGAGCAAGCAAGCTTACTCTTCTCTCTTCGTTTGGAGGTTGCCTGTGTCTTTATAGGCAACCTGCCAATCGTTAGTAGCAAATCGCTGTAAGCCCCGTCTGCCCATTGATTCAATATAGCAAAGTTAGATATGGTGGTGGTAGCAGCGGTTTGATATTAACGTATTCAAGCTTACCACTTTTACTTTCCGTTAGCATTTGGGTCAACATTACCACCATCTTCTCCACAAGCGGCCCCGAAGAAGTACTTGCCTGCAAGTTTATTCAGCATGCCTGGCATTAGAGTTTCAACTTCATCAAGATGTTCTGAGCGCATCTCTGCCGCGGGGAAGTCTGACATGTAAGTATTGCCATTGTGAAATAGGGTCAATAGCGCGGGAGATACAATCTGACTACTATACTCTTTATCAAGTTCTTCTTCGTCAAGATACTTGTCTTTAGCCGCTGCTCCTTCCTGTTCTCTTGTTTCGTGTAGCGTCGGCACTCCTCTGCCCATAATGAGGTGAACTTCACTCGTGCCCTCATGGTCAGTGCTTATGCCTGCGTAGTGCGCCATGTTAGTGCCTCGCTTGAGTTCTTCTTGTATGTGTTTCTTCAAGATACCTTTGTCCATGTCTATCTTGCTGAGTTTTTCTTGCGCATTAATCATAGCCTTGATGTGCATTATTACTGCGAGGTCGAGATTTTGCAGCGGGTCAGGGCCTTGATAAGATCTTGGTGTGTTAACATCTGTGAGACCTTTCAAATCCCAAGCTGGCTTATCGCTACCTATCTGCTTGATAAAGACATCTTCAACTCGCAAGCGACTGGGTTTGCTAACAGATGCCGCGTTTTTATCACCACCATCTTCATCCTGATCACTCTGATAGGCGCGATCTGTGCTGGAGAGTGTTAACACGGCAAGCTGTGCGGTTCTGGACTTGTCTTTGTTGAGGTCGCCTGCTGAATTTGAGGCTTGGTTCATGCCATAAACATTAATTACAGACAAGTCGGCTTCGTAGTCTTTATTCAAATTATCCCAGTCAACACAGGCGCTTGCGTCAAAAGACTTAACCTTACCACTGTTCTCTTGCGGCGGCATACAGCCGACCAGTGCGACAACTAGAACTCCACATCCTAATACCTTCATAATCTTTACCCCTAAACTAATTGTTAATGCTTACTAGTGTTCGGCTGTTTTTTTGCTTAACCAATTTTTTAGCAAATACTAAATTTTTCTTGTGAGGACGCGTTAAGGAAGGTGAGGGGGCAACACCAGGGCATGGTTGTTTGCCGCCTACACTGTTCACTTTATTCGGTGCAACACCAGATTGCTGCTTAAACGTCAGAACAAAAATGGCCGTATGGTTTCCTCCCGTAATTGTGATACACACAACTGCGGTGGAGGGGACACGACAACCTGCAAACAGAGGATTTTGTTATGTTACGTCTAAACCTTCTACTTTGTTCTTTTTTTCTTGCCTCAACAGCCATTGTATCATCGGCAGTAACGGCTAGAGGTGTTGCCGTATCTAGTAATCTAGCGCGAACAGCACCGCTCACCCTTCCCCAAGGGGCACTGCTTTTGCCGACAGATATAGCGCTGCATCTCGACTACTACCAGTTGACGATGGGACAAGCTGACTTTGATGTGGGCAACGAGGCCGTCATTACAGCTAACTACTACGTGCGTAAAGTTCCACAAGGTGCATACCTAGTTAGTGCAGGGCTGGAACAGGTTATCCACCATATCCTCAACTTCAAGTTATCTGACGAGGCACTGGATTGGTTAGAAACAACAGGTGATTTCAGCGCGGCATACCTCGCAGAACTAAAAAACTTCCGCTTCGATGGTTCGGTCTACGCAGTGCCTGAAGGCACAGTAGTGTTTCCTAACGCGCCAATTATCAATGTTATCGGCAAATCACGTGACGTGCAATTGTTTGAAACCTATCTATTGGCTGTGATGAATTTTCAAACGCTGGTGGCAACCAAAAGTGCTCGCATCGCTCAAGCTACCCAAGGCCGTGCCTTCTACGATTTTGGCGCAAGGCGAGCACATGCTAGAGATGCTGGGGTGTTGGCAGCTAGAGCAGCTTACATAGGTGGTGCGGCAGGGACATCGCTGGTTTCTGCTGCGCAATTTTTTGCCATACCCCACGTCGGCACGATGGCACATAAGTTCGTATCTGAACGTCCTAACGAACTCGATGCCTTTCGTGCATATGCCAAGTCCTTCCCGCACAACACCACTTTGCTGCTCGACACTTATGATACTATCGAAGGAGCAAAAAATGCTTGCGTGGTTGCGCATGAGATGGCAGCACAAGGCCACCAGCTTCGCTGTGTGCGACTTGACAGCGGCGACCTCGTGGCACTCAGCCGTCAAGTGCGAGCGTTACTCGATGCCGAGGGACTGGAAGAGGTCAAGATTATCGCCAGTAATGACCTTGACGAGTTTCGGATTGCTGCACTGCTTGCCGCAGATGCGCCGATCGACAGCTTTGGGGTAGGCACACGCTTGGCAACCGCCGCCAATTTTAATCCTCACACCAATGCAGGCGGAGTGTCGGCTCTTGCGGGGGTCTATAAGCTAGTTGAGAGTGATGGTGTGCCGATGGGCAAACGTTCCAAAGACGAGCCAGAGAAAGCAACCTTGCCAGCCCGCAAGCAAGTTTACCGTCTCAGTGATACTGATGGCAATTTCTATCATGACCTCATCATACCGTGGCATGCATCACCGCCTGCGGGTGCAACAGCACTGCTAGAACCAATCATCGTCGATGGTGAACTGGTATATTCTTTCCCAACGCTACCAAAAATACAGGAGCATACTGCTAAACAGTTGGCAAAACTACCTGAGCAACACAAGGAACTGGATGAAGCAAAGCCGTATTCTGTGAAGATAGACCCTGCACTTCAGACTGCAAATACCCCAGCACCTTGATGATTAGTCTAGTCAGCTAGGATTTCGATGTCCTTGGCAGCAATGAATACCTTACCATTAACTGCTGGTTCTACCCACAGAGTAACTCCCTCATCAAGTTTGCTATGCCATATAGCCGTAACTGTCGCCGTATGAATCTCTTGGGATGCGCGGAAATTAAATCGTATCTCTTTGCCGACATGCAAACTTTCGGGGAAGACCTGACTAGCATCTATCGTATAACCAATTTCTTCGGCAGCTGCCAGCAACTCAAAAGCAAACCCTGAGCGCGTATGCCAAGAAAACCCCTCTGCATCTGTAAGCCAAGCAATTACTTGCGGCATCCGTATGCCATCGTCCTGCTGTGGGTCAGGTTCGGGAGCAGGTGGAAATGAAGGAGCATGAGGTAGAGCTGCAAGCACTGATTCGCCCTCTTTTACCATACTCCCGCGCACTTCAAACTTCACCTGACTGATGTCATCTGTGCTGGCGACACTCTCTGGCACAATCACTTTAGTAATTACTGCTCTGATCGTCATACCTTCAGGAGCAAGCCAGTATGCGGTCTTGCCAAGATAACGCGCGTTCAGCTCAGCCAACAGCCCTGCCTTGCCGTTAGCATGGGCGATAAAACTGATTGCTAACGATAGAATTATCAACCATTTCATTTTCTTCAAACCTCCTTACCTATGACCTCTCTTCAAACAAGCGTGGGTTTTAATCATATGCGTGTCGGTTTATCAACCGCATAGCTTAAACGCAATCAATAAGCAATTTCACTGTCGCCATCTTCAAGCGATACCATCAACTTGCCATCTGACATTAGATTCCAGCTACGGGCAATGCCATTAGTTCTCTCCCACCAAACACTTGGCTCGGTGTAAGCAGCAACTTGCATAGTATCAGTGCCAATTGTTTTGCGATAAATCGGCGATCCCCATGGCAGTTTGTTAACAAGCTCCCAGTTGTTCTCTTCAAAATAATCGACGACCATACTCAAATGCACACGATTTTGTTCGCTGTAGATATTACTTGGAGAGGTTGCCCAAGCAGATTCTCTATCAGTTGAAACATAAAGCTCCTTGAAGTTGATCTCGTTGATGCCAAGACTTGCAGCCCATGCAATATATTGCTGAACATCCGTCGGTGTGCCGACTCCCGACTTTTGTAACACACTGATGAGACGCAGCTTTAAGTTAGAAAACTTGTCTTTGTGTTGTGCATAAACACGTGCTATTTTTTCTACATCTATATCAACACCCATAATGAATTTATTTTTTGCTGCATCGTGATGATGATGTGATATTGCCAGTGTGCGCAAGCCTGCATGGTCAAGACGCAACAAGTAATCTAGCAGTTCATCATCAGGTAGTTTCGATACTATCAAGGCGTTAGTTATCAGGGTAACTTTACCAGGAAAATAAGAAGCAGCTACTGCCACTAGCTCACTCAAACGCTCAATACCGACTAAAGTTGGCTCACCGCCGCCGCTGATAACTGCACGTTCTGCACCTCGCTCTTTTGCTAAGGTAAAAGATTTTTGCAACATTTCTGGAGTAAGCTTATCTTTCTCTCTTCTCTGTGTAGAAATTGAAGCCTCTGAAAAACAAAAACGACAACAAGCCTGACAAGCTTTGGCAACTGGCAAAATAGAAATACTGCGAGGTATTATCTCTTCAAATGGAGCAAACTGTTCGGCATTAAGGCGCAGTGAATCGGCAAATATATCTTCTAAACGCGCCGAAACAAGTTCTCCACTGGTCTCATCTTGCACCAGCAAGTCCTCGATTGTTATTTTATTATCAGAGATATACCGAGCTATGCCACTATCTTGGTTAGGCAAAAGCTCCGATGCCAGCACAGAAGTTTTAACGATAAGCACACGATCGCCATCAGGTGCTGTTTTTTGCGACAGCCGCTTGGCTTTGTCGATACCAACAGGTAATTCTGTCTCACTTAACAGAAAAAAATTATCAGGAAACGTGCTCTCATGGACACCTTCCTTGGTGTAAACACCAGCATACTTATCATAGGCACGAGCAAAGTTGCTCAGCACCGTCGCATAATAAACATCCTCGCGTTTTTCTGGCAAGGCGCTCAACACAGTATAGTCAGTGTTTGACGAACCAAACACCGACAGTGGAAGCCCAACAAGACCACGACTATGCAACAAACTTTGAGCATCCTCTGACACAACGGCAAAATAACCGTTATTAGGGCGAGAGTAGCCGTCAATTTGAGCGAGAGAAAACTCCTCCTCTAGTTTTCGCCAACGGGTATTAAGTTCATCAGATAAGATACGTGGTAACTCTGGCTGCGCCGACATAATACGCAAAGCTCTATCAACCAATACTGGGTCTGGTGGTTGTGCAAATTCTCTTATCTTCTGTCTATCTGCATCACTGCCGCCAAATAAAAGACCCAAATGCCCAGGTAATAGCCACGATTTCGCCAACGAATAAACAACATAAGCCTGCCCTGTTGCAAAAAGACGCAGCGTTGCTTGATCAAATTGGGTGGCAAAAGTGTAGACTGTATCCAATATAATACGCCGCTTAGGACTAGCTGCAAGCCATTGCTTAAGTGCGGCAACTTCTTGTGTGTTTAGCTCCCGACCGTGTGGCGATAGCGGGCTGGTAACAACTAGCATATCAACATCTTCAACCGCGGTAATAGCTTGCTGATCGATGTGTGGCACAGACACATACGTTTTGAAATTTATCCCCTGCTCTTCTGCTAATTTTTGGTAAACGGGATACTGGTCTTCAGGCAACAGCACTGTGCTGCCTGCGTTCATGCTAGCAAAGAGCGCAGTGATAAGTTTGCGCCCACCTCGTCCCGCTACTACGTCTGTTGCTGTGTCAGGCACGGTAAAAAACTTTCCGATCTGCCGCAGCAAATCCGCTTCGCTCAACGTCGGTATCGTTTTTCCCGTAGTTAAATCTACAAACGGGCGCAAATCATACAGTGCGCTCACGGCATTGTTATGGTCTAGTGCCGCACGGAACAAGTCTTTGGGCAACAAAGCACGCGTCTGCAAATAGCTAGTAAAGTCTTGGGAATTATAGCCATTAGCAGTCAGGGGTAACTGCTTAGCGATTGCCTTCCCACTGATTGGCAGGAGGGGAAGCTTCTTGGCTGCCAGATCTTGGCATACAACTACTGATAATATCACATAAAAAATAATTTTTTTCATAGAAAGCCTCATAGTTTTAAATTACTGTTGCGGTTTGTGATTAGCACTTGTTTTGGTTGCTGCTGCTGTTCGCCGCTGCAAAGCTAATCGCAGCGCCCGCCGTGTTTCCGCGGCACGTTGGCGGCGTTTTTCATCGTCGCTTTGCACTAACAAAGGGGGCATCGGGCAGGGTGTTCCTTGTTTATCGAGGGCGACCATCGTCAAGTAAGCACTGGCAGCGTGCACACTCTTGCTAGTCTGGGTATCTTCTGCTGTTACTCGCACTCCCACCTCACAGCTGGTGTTGCCGACGTAGTTGATTCTTGCCCGTGCGGTAACAACCCAACCTAACTTGACAGGTTGCGCAAATTGTAAGGCATCAACTGCCGCAGTTACCACTACCGTCTGCGCATAACGCATTGCACAGATGCCAGCGGCAGTATCTATCCAAGCCATCAATGTGCCGCCAAAGAGCGTGCCTAGATAGTTGGTATCGTGCGGTGTTACGATATTGGTAATTATCGCTTCGCTTGCAGAACGAGTATTTTTAAGTTCTTGTCTAATCGTTGCTCTCGCCATTGAAGTCGTCGCACTTGAGTATACTATCTATGCCCACTCCAGTTGTGCTGATGTTACCCGATTGCTTGATCAGTCGGAGCGGAGTTTCTATACTATACATCTGTTAAATTGTAATCTTAAAGAGGATAATGTGAAACTAAACAACTTTTGGCTAATCCTGCTTGCCATCGGCGCTGCTTTGCCTGCATTTTCTGGCAAAACACTCGACGCTATCAAAAAGCGCGGTTATGTGCGTTGCGGTGTTCATAATGGTTTGCCTGGTTTTTCTGCTCCAGACAGCAAGGGCAAATGGCGAGGGCTAGATGTAGATGTCTGCCATGCCTTTGCTGCTGCAGTACTTGGCGATAAGGAAAAGATCAAGGTAGTAGGGCTTAGCGCTCAACAACGTTTCACTGCTCTACAATCTGGCGAAATAGATGTCTTAACCCGCAACACTACCAGAACCCTGACGCGTGATAGTGCATTGGGATTAAATTTTGCGCCCGTAAACTATTACGATGGGCAAGGCTTCCTTGTGAAAAAGTCTTTAGGAATAAAGAGTGCATTAGGACTTAATGGTGCAGCAATTTGTGTTGCTCAAGGGACAACCAATGAGCGCAACTTGGCTGATTACTTTCGCAAGCACAAGATGAAGTTTAGACCTGTAGTCATGGAAAGCCATGACGAGCTGTTTAAAGCTTTCCTCTCTGGGCGTTGTGATTCTTATACCACCGATGCCGCTGGGCTAGCTGCCCAACGAAGTAGAGTTAAAGATCCTGCCAGTCTCGTTATTCTGCCAGATATAATTTCTAAAGAGCCTTTAGCGCCTGTGGTTAGGCATGGCGATGATGAGTGGTTTGATATTACTACTTGGTCTGTCTATGCGATGATTGCCGCCGAAGAACTGGGTATCACGACCAAAAATGTAGACAACATGAAAAAAAGCAAAGACCCAAACACCCTGCGCTTGCTCGGTGTTATCGCAGGCAATGGCAAGTCTTTAGGTCTTAAAGAGAACTGGGCTTACAATATCATCAAGCAAGTTGGTAACTACGGGGAGTCTTTCGAGCGTCATGTCGGTAAGAACACCCCCCTGCGCTTACCTCGTGGTCTGAATGCGCTTTGGACAAGCGGCGGATTGATGTATGCCCCGCCCCTTAAGTGAGGAAGAATAAGGAAAAGCCAGGTCAGTTCTCTATCGTTATAAAATTTTTGTCATTAGCGATGACAATGTTTCGTAATGCTTTTAGCTGATCTTCGCTCAACGACCGTATCACCACAAATTGTTCGTAATCCAACTGAACTTCCGCACGCAGCTGCTCATAATCTAGCGACTCTAGCATCTCATCAAGGAAAACTATGGCCTCAAGCTGGTTATCGTCAAGCTTATCTATCGTAGCAAGCTGCCTATCATCTAGTGTTGCTATTGCAACATGTTCATGCGCATCAATCTTCTTTAATAGCTCAAATTCCTGATATTCTAACTGCTTAAATAGCTTGAACTGCCTCTCACCCATCCACGTTAATTGAAGATGCCAGGTCGGAGTTGAGTGTAGGAATCGCACCACCTTACCAATAGAACCATACGTTGGTGCTGCTAGTGCACCAGTTATCAGTAAGACTATTGCTAACAACCTAACCTTCATGCTACTGCTCCTACGATGTCATGAGAAACACGGGTATCCCCCTGATGTCCGTTGACTAGGTAAACCAGATTTAATTTATATGCAACCATGAAGACACCCACCCAAATTTTGTCTAGCCAAGTCAACGCAGGGCTAACATCATCTGCTGGCATTAGAAAGTTGTTTGAGCAGGGGATTGCGCTCAAACACCGCTATGGAGCAGAGCATGTCTATGATTTTTCGCTTGGCAATCCTTACTTTGCACCGCCGCAATTCGTTCAACATGCCCTACAAGAGTTGATCGCTAACCCCTCCGATGACATGCACCTTTACATGCCTAACGCTGGTCATCTATCTACTCGCCAAGCAGTTGCGAGCCACCTTGCGACTCGTGATAACCTCCCTGTTGAAGCCAAACACATCGTTATGAGTATCGGCGCGGCGGGCGGTTTAAACGTCGCGCTAAAGACCATCATTAACCCCGACGACGAAGTGGTTATCATCGCACCTTATTTTATTGAATATCTTAATTTCATAAAAAACTATCAAGGCATCGCTAAAATCAGCAAAAGCAACGATGACTTTAACCTTAACTTGGATGCACTAGAGCAAGCAATTACTCCACGCACTAAAGCTCTGCTCTTAAATAGCCCGAACAACCCTACAGGCGCAGTCTATGACGATCTTACTTTGCGCAAAGTCGGCGAATTGCTGCGCCGTAAACAGCAGGAGTTTGGGACGACGATATTTCTCATCGCTGACGACATCTATCAACACATCGTCTACGATGGTGCGATCGTTACCCCTGTGAGCAAGTTTTACGACAACTCGCTCATCATCACGTCATTCTCAAAAGATTTGGCGTTAGCTGGAGAGAGGATCGGCTATATCTATGTTTCACCTGCTTGTGTAGACAATCAACGTATTGTTGAAGGGCTGGTCTTTGCGACCAGAGCACTAGGCTATGTGAATGCACCGTCATTGTTTCAACTGTTGATTGCAAAAGTAATTGGACTGCCGATCGACATCAAGCTATTAGCAACAAACCGCACTAACCTCGCACAAATCCTAACTCAAGCAGGAGTTGATGTGCGTTTGCCGCACGGTGCGTTTTATTTTTTTCTGCCTGTTCCCACCAACTCTGCGGTTGCCAAAAACAACGATGCTGAATTCTGTCGCTTTCTCCAAGAGGAATTTAGAATTTTAGCAGTGCCTGGCTCTCTGTTTGGATGCAGTGGTTATTTTCGCTTAAGCTACAGTGTGCCAACTGCAGTTATCTCTCGTTCTGAAGATGTCTGGTGCAAAGCAATACAGGCATGGCATGCACAGGGCTGTGCCACCTAAAAATTTTCTGCTACAATCTTGCTTGAGAATTAAGTTGTAAGTGATGAGTTAATGACAAGCAAAGGTATCATGCGCCTATTGACCGTATGCCTACTAGCACTGCCTACATTTAGTTGTGGGCAAGCGCTACAAGAAGTCGAAGGCTTGCCTGCGATAATCATCGCTAACGACGAACAGATTAAAAACAAAGACGTGTTGCCCAACCATTACATTGCGATGTTTAAAGCACAGGCTGGTATCGACCATGTTGACTTCGCTACTTATCACGAAGAAACAGGGTTCTATGCTGGCTTTCTTGCTGATAGATATGACTATGACTATGAGGTCAAAGATATTCGCCTTATCACCGCCTTAAGATTGCCAACAGCTGATTATAGCCCACCCTATTCCTTGTGGTGGCAAGCGCAGCACGGACATGCGGCGTGGCGCGGGTATGCGTGGCAGGAAGACACAAGCAACGCCGAGGTAGGGCTTATAACTGAAGTTATTTTTGCCTCCAATGCTGCGGCTGCCAGGTATTTGCGTGCTTGGCATGCGATGGGTCTCCTCTACTTTGCTGAACCAGTCTATATCAGCTACCCAAATGCCTCGTTTGAAGAAATGCATGATCTTTACAGTAGAGCGAGCGGTGAAAATTGGTGGCACGAAGAGATAGGGCTTATCAAAGCCTACAGCCTGCTCGCAGACCCTAACAACACAGGCAATGGCAAAAGATTTAGAACCCTAGAAACGTTAAACCCACCGATAGTCGCAGTGCTTGATAGCGGTATCGACTATGAGCACCCAGCCTTAAAAGACCAAATGTTTAAACTCAAGAACAATGAAAAAACAGGCTTATGTGGCAATGACACCTATGGTTGCAACACGGCCATTGACTACGGCAAATGCGGCAAGAGCTGCAAGGGACAGCTAGGCGATGGCAACTCTCACCCATGGGGGACAGGCAAAGCGGGGCAAGACTGCCCAAAAACGCATAGGTCTTGTGCGCACGGAACGCACGTGGCGGGCATTGTAGCGGCTAGTAATGCGGGGCAAGGTGAGCCACCCGTTATGGGGGTGTGCCCATTCTGCAAGTTACTTAATATCCGTGTTATGTCTACTTCGGGGAAGGAGATACGCAAAGATTCCGATGGGATTGTGAGAACATATATTAATGGTAGTGTTACCGACGGTGCAATTCTCAATGCCTTAAAATACATCGAGGCATTGATCAGAGATGGCAAGACCTCTAACATCAGGGTGGTCAATGCATCGATCGGTAAGTTTCACCGCTCTCGTAGTGTTGCGCTATTAGCAGCAAACTTACGCCGACCTCTGGGCAATGAGGAGTTAGGGATTATCACAGTCGCTGCGGCGGGCAACGAGAGCACAAAGATACGCAACTACCCTGCCGCACTTAAAGCCGTCATCTCGGTGGCGGCAACAGATGTAAATGGCACAAAGGCAAGTTTTTCAAATTACGGTGTTTCAATCGATATTGCGGCACCAGGCAGTCGCATTAAATCGACTGTGCCTGGTGGCACGATGAAGATCGATAGCGGCACGTCGATGGCTGCTCCTGTTGTGGCAGGGGTGTTAGGCTTGGGGTTTGCGGTGCTTAAAGACAAAAACAACAACAGAATGAGCGCAAACGACATGTTAGACATACTTATGCACTTCTCCAATGAGATGAAGCTATACTGCTTGCATCCCAAATCGCCATTGTATGTGCAGTTGCCGCTCGATCAGGAGAGGATTAGGATACCTGCTGAACGATACCAGAAAGAATCTAGCGAATACCGCATCGAGAAAAAGAAAGCGTTTGAAGAACTCTGTGCCGACCTTACCCTCCCAGAGGAAACTTTCCTTACCGCATTGCGCAATAAGGAATATTACGTAGAGTTTTCGGAATACCGCGACAAGATACCTTTGCTTGGCTTGGGGCAGGTGGATGCCGAAGCGATGTTGCGGCGCAAACCCTCACAACTAAACCCACTGCTGAATTTCACTCTAGAACTCAAGCGAGTGCCAGACTACAGTTGCAGCACTCTTGGTGGCACACATGCGGCGGGATCGGCAGCACTCTTGTTGTTGTTATGCTTGCCCATATCTTTATTTATACGAAGGTATCATACCTAGTGTCCCTGTCTTTACATCTAGCTTCACTGGTTGTGTTAGTCGTGTTGTTGGTGATGCTTCGCCGTCTGATGCTGCAGAAGTTTTTTTTACTCAACCTTATCGCTAGCCTTAAGCCTGCAAGACTTAAGAGCACAAGTGCCAAATCTGTTAACCCAAAACATAACCAACCGCGTCTGCATATCGATTACCCAATAAATTTTTTGCGCAATTTCGCCCAGCTATTTAACATCAGCTTTCGCTCTAGCCATAAACTAAACATGCGACCAGCCCCGATAAGGGTAAGTAATTTTTTGGATTTTTACCTTAAGCATGGTATAAGAGTCATCCATGTCGCGGTCAATCAACAAGGTAAGCCCGTTGCGTTACTCACCCCAGAAGCCAGACCTGACCCGAAGACCAGCAGCGAGTGCCTTACTAACTTGTCTAGCTGCTGTGGGAAGGATATTTTAGTGAAAGTAGTTGATCTGACTTTGTTGAATAATGATACCCCACGGTGAGCGCTTAACTATGTTGATAAACAATGATTCAACAAAGGTAGTTGACCTGGCTTTGTTGCATAACTGGTTAAGCGCTAGCAAGCCAGTGCATGGCAAGAGGTCTAGGAGGTGGGGTTGGGAGGCTATCGCTGGGGCAGGCGTTGCAAAATGCACGAATATGACAACGCGCTAAAAATAGCCCCTAGGCGGCCCGCATATTAGGATAA